>JBMOGP010000016.1:0-13700 GCA_049318285.1 Hyphomonadaceae bacterium | reverse complement strand
TGAAGCACGCGTTCTACGTTAGGAATCGGCGTTTCCGGCGTGACACCATGACCCAGATTGAAGATATGGGGCCGGCCCTTGAGGCCATCGATGATCTGGTGGACGCGCGCCTCGAGCCCCGGCCCGCCGGCGACCAGCTGCATCGGATCGAGATTTCCCTGCACGGGCATGCCCTTGGGCAGCATCGTGTTCATGCGTTTCAGGGGAATGGCTGTATCAAGACCCACCGCGTTCACGCCCGTCCGCTCCGCATAATCCAGCACCAGCATGCCGGCGCCGCGCGGAAAGCCGAGGATCGGCTGGGTCACGCCAAGCGCTCGCAGACGTTTTACGAGACTGGCCGTCGGTCCGATCACCCAGCGATCGAATGCGTCTTCCGGCAGGCCCTCTGCCCAGCTTTCGAACAGCATCAGCGCGTCCGCGCCGGCGTCCGCCTGCATTTTAAGGTAATGCGCGCTGGATTCGACCAGCTGCTCGAGCATGCCGTCGAGCTCTTCGGGGTGCTCATAGCCGAACTTGCGCGAATCCGCCTTGTCGGTGCCGCCGCGACCCTCGATGGCATAAACGCCCACGGTCCAGGGCGAGCCGGCAAAGCCGATCAGCGTAACGCCTGGGTCGAGCGCCGCCTTCACCCGCTCCACGGTCTCGCCAACGGGGGCGAGTTTCGCGAGCAGCTTTTCCATCGGAACGCCGGCAAGGTCCTTCGCCCTGGTGGCCGGATCGACCCGGGGTCCTTCCCCTTCAAGGAAGCGGACATTCCGGCCCATCGCATCGAGGACAAGCAGGATATCGGCGAACAGGATCGCGCCATCCATCCCGTAGCGGCGTACCGGCTGCAGGGTCGCTTCCGCCGCGAGGGAGGGGGAGTAACAGAAATCGAGAAAGTCGCG
This sequence comes from Hyphomonadaceae bacterium, assembly GCA_049318285.1. Lineage (GTDB taxonomy): Bacteria > Pseudomonadota > Alphaproteobacteria > Caulobacterales > Hyphomonadaceae > UBA7672. The sequence goes on along the minus strand of JBMOGP010000016.1, from coordinate 12,810 downwards.
CGCACGGGCTCTCACTTCCCGATATTCGGGAAGATGACGCCCTGCCTGTCGCATCATCCAGACAGGAACGGGATCGATGCGTTCACCGTTAAGCACTCTGAGCAGGGGTTTCCCGTTCACACATCACCCGGCGGACAAGAGAGAAGAGAATCTAGAATCTGAATCATATGGATTCTGGTGGTGATTAGTCGGTTCATAAGTCGAGGGAAATGCCGATCCCCAAACCACTCACACAACCACCCACCTTGAATCACCTAATGTTCCGACTCCAGCCAGCACGTTTACGTTTCATTAAGCTCTTCGTTAACAGGACCTTAACGCGAGTCGAGTCCCCCGGGGCGGACTCATGGGGGGCGAATCGCGATGTCTTCTCCAGTCCATCCACCTGAGGACAACAGTGTGAACCGTTCGTGCGCCGAATTGATACCGGTGCTTGTCCACAAAGCACTCCCAGCGGTATTGGGGATGAACGCCTGCGCTGAGGGGCGAGGATGCTGGCGAGCGGATGACCTACGAGACCTATTTCAACGTGCACCTGGTCTCGGACTCGACGGGCGAAACGCTCAATGCCGTGATGCGCGCTGCCTGCGCCCAGTTCGACAATATCGCGCCGCTGGAACACAACTACTATCTCGTCCGCAGCCCCAAACAGCTTGAGCGTGTCCTCAAGGAGATTGAGAACGCGCCAGGCGTGGTTCTCTACACCATCACCGACGAGGCGTTGCGCGCACGGCTTGAGGAGCGCTGCAGGGAACTGGGCTCGCCGACACTGGCCGTCATCGACCCGGCTGTGAACATGCTGTCGCGCTATCTTGGCCTTGCGTCGGCGCACAAGGTTGCCGGGCAGTACCACCTGGATGCAGAGTATTTCGCGCGCATGGAGACGATCAACTTTGCGCTCCAGCATGATGACGGGCAGCACACCGATCGGCTTCGCGAGGCCGATGTCGTGCTTGTGGGCGTTTCGCGCACGTCAAAGACGCCGACCTGCGTCTATCTCGGCAATCGCGGCGTCAAGGCGGCCAACGTGCCGCTTGTCCCCGGCGTCGGGGTTCCCGACATTCTGACCGGCCCCGATGCGCCACTCGTCGTCGGGTTGAAGATTTCGCCTGACCGGCTGGTGCAGATCCGACGCCACAGGCTCCTGTCTCTGAACGAGCAGCCTGACACCTCCTATGCAGACGAGGAAAACGTCCAGCAGGAGATCACCGATGCCAACCGCCTGTTCGCCCGCATGAAATGGCCGACGATCGATGTCAGCCGGCGCTCGGTCGAGGAAACGGCCGCAGCGATCCTGAACATAATCCAGGAACACAGCCGGTGAGCCCGAATTCTGTGCAGATGGGTCAAGGGCGCCGCCTGATCCTCGCATCAAAGAGCAAGGCGCGTGCTGCGGTCCTGCGCGGGGCAGGGTTGCAGTTCGAGCAGATTGCGTCGGGCGTTGACGAGGAGGCGCTGAAGGAGGCGCTTCGCGCAGAAGGGGCCAGTGTTGCCAAACAGGCGGATCTGCTGGCTGAAACCAAGGCTCTGAAGGTTTCGATCTCGCATCCTGGCGTCGTGCTCGGCTGTGACCAGATGCTCGATCTCGACGGGCAGGGGCTCGACAAGGTGTCGTCGCGCGAGGCTGCCGCCGACATCCTGCGCCGCCTGCGCGGCAAGACGCATATCCTTCAGGGCGCGATCGTCGCCTGCGTCGATGGCGCGCCGGTGTGGCGTCATCTTGCACAGCCTCGGCTGCGCGTGCGGAACTTCTCCGAGGCGTTTTTGCAAACCTATCTCGATGCGATCGGCGAGGATGCGTTTGAAAGCGTCGGCTGCTACCAGCTTGAAGGGCTTGGCGCCCAACTTTTCGACCGCATCGATGGCGACTACTTTTCCATTCTCGGCATGCCGCTTCTCCCGCTCATGCAGTGGCTGCGCGATCGCGGTTCGCTCGCCCAATGAAGAATTCGCCTGAGCCCGCGCGCTATGCAGTCGTTGGCGACCCCGTCGCCCACTCGCTCTCGCCGCTGATCCACAATGCCTGGATGCTGGAAGCCGGGCTCGATGCACACTATGAGCGTGTGCACCTGAAATCGGAGAATGCCGCAGCCGACATCCGCGACATGGCGCGCGCCTATTCAGGTCTCAACGTCACGCTGCCGCACAAGACGGCCGCGCTCGGCGCAGCCGTGAATGCCTCGCTTGAGGCGCGCACCGTCGGTGCAGCCAACACGCTGGTGCGCAATGATGACGGATGGATTGCACACAATACCGATGTGGCGGGCTTCGAGAAGGCGATGCGCGCCGTTGCTGGCGATGAGATACGCAATCTTCGTGTGCTGCTGATCGGGGCTGGCGGTGCGGCGCGGGCGGTGGTGGTCGCCCTCAATCGCGCCGGCGCCCACCTCACGATTGCAAACCGCTCGCCGGTGAACGCTGCAGCGCTTGCAAGTGAACTGGCGCCTCAGGCTGTTGCCGCCGAACTCTGCGACGTCGAGGCGCTCTCTGCTTCGGCTGATATCGTCGTGAACGCGGCAAGTCTCGGGCACGCCGGCGCCAGCCTTCCGCAGCTTGCGCGGGGCCGGGGCCGGCCGTTTCTCGATATCTCCTATGGCAAGGCGGCGGCCCCGGCGCTGCAGGCAGCCGCGGACGCCGGCTGGGCCGCGCATGACGGCCTCACCATGCTGGTCGGGCAGGCGGCTGCGGCGTTTCAGCTCTGGTTTGCGGTGTCGCCGGATCAGGCAAGCGCGCTTGAGGCGTGCCGGGCAGCTGTCGCGGCGCGCGCATGATCAAGCTGGCGCTCACCGGTTCGATCGGGATGGGCAAGTCCGCAACCGCGGCCATGTTCGCGGCGCGTGGCGTGCCGGTCTACGACGCCGATGCTGCTGTCCACGCTGTCTATGCGCCGGGAGGGGAGGCCGTCGCGCCGATCGAGGCCGCGTTTCCCGGCGTCACCAGCGGTCTGGGCGGCATTGATCGCGCGAAGCTGCGCCAGCGCGTCATCGACGATCCTGCCGCGATGAAGCGGCTGGAGATGATCGTACACCCCATTGTCGGCGGATTGCAGCGCGCCTTCCTTGAAAAGGCGGCAGCCGATGGCCACGCGATCGTGGTTCTGGACATCCCGCTCCTGTTCGAGACCGGCGGCGAGAAGCGCGCGGACGCAATACTTGTGGTCAGCGCGCCGCCGGATGTGCAGAAGGCCCGGGTGCTGGCGCGCGGCCAGATGACCGAGGCCGAGTTCGAGGCGATACTCGCGCGGCAGGTTCCTGATTCGGTCAAGCGGGGCCGCGCCGACTTCGTCATCGATACGAGCCAGGGTTTCGCCAGCGCCGAACAGCGGGTCGACGAAATCCTGGCGCAGTTGCGGACGGGGGCGGCTGACGGACAGGACAAGACAGGCTGATGCGCGAAATCGTCTTCGACACCGAAACCACGGGCCTCAACCCGGATCACATCGATCCGGCGCTGTGCGACCGCATTGTCGAGGTCGGCTGCATCGAGCTGATCAACTACCTGCCCACGGGCCGCGAATTCCAGATGTATATCAACCCTGGCCGCCCTGTGTCCGAAGCGACGGTGCGCATCACCGGCATCACGAACGACACGCTGCGCGGCAAGCCTTCATTCGACAAGGTTGTCGACAGGCTGATGGACTTCTTTGGCGAGTCCCCGATCGTCGCCCACAATGCTGAATTCGACCGCGGCTTTCTGAACGCGGAACTTGCTCGCCTTGGCCGTCCCACACTGCCGAAGGAGCGCTTCATCGATACGCTGGTGCTGGCGCGCGAACATCGCCCCGGCTCGCCGGCCTCGCTCGATGCCGTGTGCAAGCGCTTCGACATCTCGATCAAGGACCGCGTGCTGCACGGCGCACTGCTGGATGCCCAGCTTCTGGCGATGGCCTATCTTGAGCTGCGCGGCGGACGCGAGCGCAAGTTCGAGTTCGCCAATACCGGCGCCGGCAGCGGCCGCGCCGGCCACGTCATCTACGCTCCCCGCCTGCCTCGGCCTGAACCGCTTGCCTCCCGCGTCCATCCAGAGGAGGAAGCTGCCCATGCGGCGTTCGTGGGGGGGCTCGGCGAAAACGCGGTCTGGAAGACTTACGCCTGATCACGCAGCGGCTCTGGCTGTTTGCCGTTCCTCAGGCTTAAATGCGCCTCTGACCGGAGGCGCCCCGTGAAAGCTCTCACTTACCACGCACCCAGGGACATACGCTTCGAGTCCATACCCGACGCGAAGATCACGAAGCCGCACGCAGCTCTCGTGCGGGTGAAGGCTTGCGGCATCTGCGGCAGCGACCTTCATATCTATCAGGGCCACGGTTTCAGCGAGGACGTCGGCTTCTGTGTCGGCCACGAAGCCGTCGGAGAAATCGTCGAGATCGGCGCCAGCGTCGAGACGCTGAAGGTCGGGGATGAAGTGATGATCTCTGCCGCCGTGGGGTGCGGGAGATGCGCGGCATGCCGGGCTGGGGACGCGGTGCGATGTGCGCTCAATGCAACCGGCTGCTACGGTCTCAGCCACGCGCTCCCGGGATGCCAGGCCGAAGCGGTGATGGTGCCGCATGCCGACCAGAATGCGGCGATCATCCCGGAGGGTCTCAACCATGAGCAGGCGCTGATGCTCACCGACAACCTGCCAACGGCCTATCTTGGCGCGCTCAATGCAGACATTCGTCCCGGCGCTACGGTCGCCGTCGTTGGCCTGGGGCCGATCGGGCTGATGGCGGTGGAGATCGCCTTTGTACTTGGCGCTGCACGCGTCTTTGCGGTCGACCTCGTGCCGGAACGCCGGGCGATGGCCGAACGGCTCGGCGCGACAGCGCTGCCTCCTGGCGACGAACGCGCCGTCCTCAAGGAACTCACGCAGGGCCGCCTCGCAGGCAGCGTGATCGAAGCCGTTGGTGCCGACGCCACGCTGAAGCTGGCTCTGGCGCTGGCCGGCAGGCAGGGGACGGTCTCCACCATCGGGGTCAATCAGACGAAACAGTTTCCGTTCCCCATGGCGCTCGCCTTCAACAAGGGGCTCACGTTCCGCACCAGCCTCTGCTCGGTGGTGAAGCACTGGCCTGAGCTTGTGCCGATGGTGAGAAACGGCCGGTTGAAGCCGGAGCAGTTCATCTCCCACCGCATGCCATTGACTGAAGGCGCGCAGGCCTACGCGCTGTTCAACGATCGGCGCGATGGCGCAATGAAGATGGTGCTGACCTGCTGATCAGGCCTCCTGCGGAGCGGCAACGGCGGCGCGTTGCTGCTGCTGCTGGCGGTAGAGGCCGACGAAATCGATGGGGTCGATCATCAGCGGCGGGTGGCCGCCTTCTCGTGTGATGTCTGCAATAATCCTGCGTGCGAAGGGGAAAAGCAGGCGCGGGCATTCGATCAGCAGCATCGGCTCGGCGTCCTGGGGGCTGGCGTCCTGCAGCTGGACGACGCCCGCATAGACCAGCTCGACGATGAAAACGACGGTTTCCTGCCGCTTCGCACGGGCCGAGAGTTTCAGCTCGACCGCAAAGATCTTTTCCGCCGGCGGGCCCGGCTCGACACGAACGTCGATGCCCAGCTCGATCTCCGGGGCGGAGCTGGCATTCTGGCCTGCAAACAGGCCCGGGTTCTCGAATGAAAGGTCCTTAATGTACTGCGCCAGAACGCGGATCATTGGCGGGCCCGGCGGCGCGGCAGCGGGTGTTTCCGCTTGATCGGGTTCCGGATTTGCGGCGTCGGTCATGGGTTCATGGTCCGGAAAACAGCAGTTGAACGAGGCAGGGCGGCTATCACGCTGGCGCGACGGCGGCAACAACGGGCTGACTCTGCGCGTTTTGTGTCTATATTGGTGAAAGGGGCGACAAGGACTGTGCCTTGTCTGTCCAAGAGAGTTGAAGGCCGGTCTTGAACATTGATCTGATCATCCTGGCGGCGATTGCGGTTTTCGTGATTTCGCGCCTTTACGCCGTCCTTGGGCAAAAGACCGGGGCCGAGCCCCGTGCGCGCCAGCTGCGCGAGGCGCCTGTACGCGCCGCCGAACAGGCTGACGAGACAGCCGCCGAGCAGGACACGCGCAAGCTGCGCCCGGCCTTCACCGGCCCCGCCGCCGCCGGCATGGAAGCCATCGCCAGCGAAGACGCCTCCTTCTCGCCCGACGATTTCCTCCGCGGCGCCCGCAAGGCCTACGAACTCATCGTCACGGCCTTTGCGGAAGGCGACCGGGATGCGCTGCGCGCCCTCGTCGATCAGGATGTGTTTGAGGTCTACAGCGACGCGATTTCGGCACGCGAGCGCGATGGAACCGAGCCAATGAAGCTGATGCGCGTGCGCCAGGCCCGTATCGTCGAGGCGTCGGTCGATGCAAGCCATATGGGCCGCGTGCTGGTGTCGTTTGAAAGCGACCTTTCGGATGGTGAAAACCTCCGCGCCGCCAAGGAAATCTGGACGTTCAAGCGTCCGCTGCGTTCGGAAGATCCGAACTGGCTGCTGGACGAGGTGGCCACCGCCTCGTGAGCGGCTGCGCCAGATCGATGCCAGGCCGTTGCCAGACCGTTGCCAGGCCGTTGCCAGACCGTTGCAGACCGTTGAATGACCCGCCGACTGACGCCTGAGGAACGCAGGATCTGGTCCCGCGTCGCGCGAACCGTCCGCCTCGCGCCGGGCAGGGTCATCGAGGACGAACCTGAACCCGTCGACGCGATAGAAACCGCCCGCCGCCCCGCAGCGCCGCAACCGGCTCCGCCGGCGAAAGCGCCGCGCGCCAAACCCAGTCCGCCTGAGGACATGTCTGGCCAGCGCAAGATCCGGCGCGGGCAGAACGCGATCGACGCCCGGCTCGACCTGCACGGCCACACGCAGGACACGGCCCACCGTGAGCTCATCGAATTCATTCTCCGCCAGGCCGGTAATGGCGCGCGCTGTGTGCTGGTCATCACCGGCAAGGGCCGGCTGGGAACCGGCATCCTCCGCACGCGCCTGTTTGACTGGATCGCGCACCCGGACCTTCGTGCGGTCATCGCCGGCTATGCGCCCGCCCATCCGCGCCATGGCGGGGCGGGGGCGACCTACATCTTCCTGCGATCGAAGCGATAGCTCATCGAATGTCAAAACGCTTGCGGATGCGATCCACCGGCGCGCCATTCCTGAGCGGCACGCCGACCAGCCGGTCGTAGTCGACAAAGCCCTGTCGCGCATAGAAGGCGAGGCCGCCCGTATTGTCCGCGCGGATCGTCGCGTCGATTGCGGTTATGCCGGCTTCGCGCGCCGCGACGAGCGTCCGCGCGAACAAGGCGCCGCCGACGCCGCGTTGCGTCAGTCCGACACGCGCAAACGTTCCGATCGTCGCCCAGCCGCGGGGCAGGGGATCGGCCGGATCGAATGAGCGCATCAGGCCCTGAAAGCCGACGATCCCGCCGTCTGCTTCAGCGACAAGGCACGACACCAGTTCGGGCAGGGAGATGTAGGACGCATCCATCGATGCTGGCTCGAACGGCTCTTCATAGGCTGTCGTGCCACCGATGGCGATGATCGCGTTTATCAGCTCCGCCATCTCCGCTGCATCCTCGCGCCTGGCGTGGCGGACCGCGAGGCTCATGCCTTCACGGCCGGTGTGGCAGCTGCGAACGCGTCGTAGGCCTGCAACGCATCCGCCGCATAGACCATGCTGGGGCCGCCACCCATCTGCAGCGTCACGGCCAGCATCTCGGCAATCTCCTGCCGCGTTGCGCCGGCGCGCACAGAGTTGCGCGCATGATAGGCGATGCAGCCATCGCATCGCGTTGCGACGCTGATGGCCAGCGCGATCAGCTCCGTTGTCTTTGCATCAAGCGCGCCGGGGGTCTGCGCCGCTTTCGAGAGCCCGCCATAGGCCTTCACCGATTCCGGAACCAGTTTCAGCAGCTGGCCGACATAGGCGTCCACCTCGGCAATACGTTCGGCATACTTCCCCGACATGACAGAGCTCCCTGGCTGACGCGCGATCAGCTGCGCGAGGCTTTCTCGGCGATGCCCGATGCGCCCTGGCGATCCGCCAGAACTTTTGCCACAGCATCCAGCGGCACGCCCCGCGAGCGCAGGGCGACGAGCAGGTGATAGAGAACATCGCCCGCTTCCTTCGCGACCTCGGCATCGCCCTGCGAGGCGACGGCCAGCGCGGCTTCGACCCCCTCCTCACCAAGCTTCTTTGCTGTCGCGGCAGGCCCGCCTGCGAGCAGCTTCGCTGTCCAGGATGTTGAAGGGTCATCGCCGACGCGTGCGTCGATCGTCCTGGCGAGATCATTCAGCACTTCGCCAAGATAGGCGGCGGGCCCGAGGGGGTCATGCTGCATCACGCATTCTCCGTCATGCGTACAGGTGCGCCGGCCGCCGCAAGCGCGCGCTTGGCGTCGGCAACCGACGCCTCGCCAAAGTGGAAGATCGATGCGGCCAGCACGGCATCGGCGCCGCCCCTGATGACTGCGTCAGCCATGTGCTGCACATTGCCTGCGCCGCCGGAGGCGATGATCGGGACGCGCACCACATCGCGGACCGCCCGCAGCAGTTCGATGTCATAGCCGCTCTTTGCGCCGTCACGGTCCATCGAGGTCAGCAGGATTTCGCCCGCGCCAAGTTCCGCTGCGCGACGGGCGAACGCGATCGCGTCCATGCCGGTCGCGTTGCGCCCGCCATGGGTGTAAACCACCCACCTTGGCGGCGAACTGGCGTCACCTTCGCGCTTCACGTCCAGCGCCATGACGACGGCTTGCGATCCGACCTTGCGCGCGCACGCGGTGAGAATGGCCGGCTCCAGCACGGCAGCCGTGTTGATCGCCACCTTGTCGGCGCCCGCCTTCAGCATCGCCACCATGTCATCGGGCGTGCGCACGCCGCCCCCGACGGTGAGCGGCATGAAGCAGGCGTCCGCTGTACGTTCGACGACGTCGATCATCGTGCCGCGCTTTTCATGGCTTGCCGTGATGTCAAGGAAGCAGAGCTCGTCCGCCCCTTGCGCATCATAGGCGCGTGCAAGCGCAACCGGATCGCCTGCATCGCGCAGGTCGACGAAGTTGACGCCCTTCACGGTGCGCCCGTCCTTCACATCGAGACACGGAATGACGCGTACTTTCAGCATTTGCTTCTAGTCGCGCGCCAGAGGCGTCGCGTCAACTTACCCGTCATCGGCCCCGATATCGCGACGAAGGTGAGGCGGCAGGCGCGTACGAAGGCTGCCGGCGGCGAGAGCCCGGTCGTGTTGGTCGTCCGGTTCGGGTCGGCTGGGCTTAGGCCAGCGCAACCTGGAGGCGCAGCGCGCCAGCCAGCGAATAATGTCCATGTGATCCTGAAGCTGTGAGATGGAGGCGAGCGGTCGCGCAATGAGCGTGATGCATCGGCGTCTCCTCTTCAGGCTTCAGGTCGCGCGCTGGACTGCGCTGACGGAATGGCAGTTTTTCTAGCTGTGTTTCAGCGCGCCGGCAACGCAAACGTCGCAAACAGCGGGAGGTGATCCGACCCGATGTTCGGCCCTGCGCGATAGTCGGTGAGCGCCAGGCCGCCGCCGAATTTCACATGATCGATCGGCAGGCTGAACCATCCGGCGAAAGAGGGGAAGGTGCCATCGAACCGCGGATCGCCAGCGCGCACGCCAGGCGTGGCCTGATAGGCGCGACCCCACGGCGTCGTGTTGAAGTCGCCGACGATCACGAACGGCCGCGATGCATCGAGACCTTCTCCGAGTTGACCAAGCTGTGTGTCGCGATCGCCTTTCAGGCCGGGGTCACCCGGGGAGGGCGGATGGGTGGTCACCAGCTGCACGCTGCCAAGCTGTGCGCGCATGATGACGCCATGGCTGCCTGGGAACGCTGTGTAGCCGATCGCATCCGCTGCGCGCGCCGCGAGCATGGAGCGCCGGATCAGCTTCAGGTCATGCCGGCCGACGCTCGGTATCCCGCGATCGGGCAGATCAGGAAACAGGCGCGCGATGTCGGCCGTCGTCAGATCGTCAGGGACCTCGTATGCGGAGACGATATCCGCGCCATAGGCTCGCGCCTCAAGCGCCAGCTGTTCCAGAGACGTCATCGATCCGTGTACATTGGCGCTTGCCACGCGGAGCAGCCGCGCGTCCGGCGGCGCCGCCTGCGGCAACGCGAAGCCGCCAATTCCGAGCACCAGCGCAAGATTGATTGCCGCGGCAGCCGATGCGGTCCCGGCCGCCCCGGCCATCCCTCGCCATCCCGCCAGCGCAGCTGACAATAGCGCCAGCAGGAACACATGCTTCGGCCAGTGCGCGACAAGGTCGAGCACCCAGCCTGGACGCCCGCCGAGCCCAAGCCTGTCGCCGAGACCGAGCAGCGTGAGGCCGGCTGCAAGCATGGCCAGCGCCCACACAATGATACGAACGGGATCCCGCACGGGTGCAGCCTGCAGCAGGATCAGCGCGACGCCAGCAGCGCTGCAGCCGGGTCTATGTCGCCATCGTAGAGCGCCCTGCCGAGGATGGCGCCTGCGACCGGCCTGCCTGCGCGGTTCCTGAGCGCCGTGATGTCGTCGACATTCTTCAAACCGCCCGATGCGATGATCGGGATCGACACCGCATCTGCGAGTTCTCCCGTCAGCGTGACATTCACGCCGGTCTTCAGACCATCGCGGGCAATGTCGGTGACGATGATGGCTGCGACGCCGCAGCCTTCAAAGGCCTTTGCGAGTTCCACCGCGTTCATGTCGGTTGCCTCGGCCCAGCCCTGCACCGCGACCAGACCGTCGCGCGTGTCGATGCCGACGGCGACCTGGTCCGGGAAAGCCTTGGCGGCGTCCTTCACGAAATTCGGGTTGCGCACCGCCGCCGTGCCGAGGATCACGCGCGCAATGCCGGCGTCCAGCCAGCGCTCGACGCCTTCCATGTTGCGGATGCCGCCGCCGAGCTGCACCGGCGCCTGGATGACATCGAGAATGGCCGCGACTGCGTGGTGGTTCACTGAATGGCCGGCGAACGCGCCGTTGAGATCGACGACATGGAGCGCCTCGAAGCCCATCGCGGCAAAGCGCATCGCCTGGTCGGCCGGATCATCGTTGAACGCGGTTGCACTTGTCATCTCGCCGCGCAGAAGGCGGACGCAGGCGCCGTCCTTCAGGTCGATTGCAGGATAGAGTTTCATGACCGTGCGCCTTCTCGGGGCGTTGCGGGGGAGGCGGCTCTTGGAAGCGCGAAAACGACGCCTGTCAACGCAAATGGATAGCAAATTCGGCGTGTCGGGAGGCCTCAGGGCTTCCAGCGCAGGAAATTCGCCAGAAGGGTCTGGCCGGCAAGCTGGCTTTTTTCCGGATGGAATTGCGTGCCGAACAGGTTGTCACGGGCCACTGCGGCGGTGAACTTGCCGCCGTAGTCGCAGCGCGCCGCCACGTGATCGCGGCGTTCGGCCTGCAGCGCATAAGCGTGGACAAAATAGACGTGAGGCTCCGGTCCCAGCCCGTTGAGACAGGGGTGGTTGCTCATGTCGGTCAGAACATTCCAGCCCATGTGCGGCACGGGCAGAGCCGGTGTGGGGGTGATGCGCTCGACTGCGCCGGGTATCCAGCCCAGCCCGCGCGTGTCCACATCTTCGCGGCCGACCGTCGCCATCAGCTGCATGCCGACGCAGATTCCGAGGAATGGCCGCCGGCTGCGGAAGACTGCTTCGTTCAGCGCCTCGGTCACGCCGCGACGGGCGATGAGACCCGCTGCGCAATCGGCAAAGTGCCCGACGCCGGGCAGCACGATCCTGTCGGCATGCCGGATGCGGTCGGGATCGTCTGTCAGCACGACATCCAGCCTGATCTCGTGATGGTTCGCCGCCGCTTCAAGCGCGCGCTGCACCGATCGGACATTGCCCGAACCGTAGTCGATGATTGCAAGGCGGGTCATGAGGCGGGGATAGCGTGTTCGCCCCGAGCTGTCAGGCGCCTTCGACGAAGATTGCCTTGGCGCGGGCCGTCCTCTGGCGCGGGGTGAGGACGGCAGCGTATTCTGGCGAAGCGTACCATGTCTTCAGCGCCGCCATGTCGGGGAAATCGAGAACCACCTGACGGTGTATCGGGCCCTCGCCCTCGACCACGCGGCAGCGCCGCCGCGGATGGGATAGCGACCGCCATACGGGGCGATCACGGCAGGAGCCTGCCGGGCATTTCCTGCGAAGCCGGCAAGGTCGGTGATGTCGAGACTGCCGATGAGGCAGGCCGCCATATCGCTGCCTTCTGATCTAGAGGCTGCCCTTCGTGCTTGCCACCTGGCCCTTCAGCCGGTCGTCCACCACGGCTGCCGCGCGCAGCGCACGGGCCAGCGACTTGAAGCTTGCCTCGGCGATGTGGTGAGAGTTCTCACCGTAGAGAAGTTCGAGGTGCAGGCACACGCCGGCGTTCATCGCGAAGGCGTGGAAGAACTCCTTGAACAGCTCGGTGTCGACGACGCCGACCTTGTCGCGTGTGAAACTCACCTTCCAGATCAGGTAGGGACGGTTGCACAGGTCGACCGATGCGCGCACCAGCGTTTCGTCCATCGGCACATAGGCGTGTCCGAAGCGAATGACGCTGGAATAGCCGCCGACGGCTTCCCTGAACGCCTGGCCCAGCACAATTCCCACATCTTCCATGGTGTGATGCTGGTCGATGTGAAGGTCGCCCTTCGCTTCGACGTTGATGTCCATGGCGGAGTGCCTGGCGAAGCTTTCCAGCATGTGGTCGAAGAAGCCGACGCCGGTGGAAACCGTCGACTTTCCGGAGCCATCGACGTCCAGGACGACCTTGATCTGGGTCTCCTTGGTCGTGCGGACAACTTCCGCCTTGCGTGATCTGTCCGCCATGGGCGGCCCTCCGGTCTTAACTGTGCGTTCGCTAT
>JBMOGP010000015.1:0-13737 GCA_049318285.1 Hyphomonadaceae bacterium | reverse complement strand
CTTCCCGCAGGAGGCCACGTCCAGTTTCGGCACGCACGCCATCAGCGCGGCGACGGTAGGCATAGGCTCAGGCGCCCCGGTTCTGATCCTTCCCGAGCGCGGCTATCCCATGCCGTTCGGCGCAAAGGTTCTCGTCGCCTGGAAGGAGTCCCGGGAATCCGCCCGCGCCGTTCGCGACGCCATGCCCTTCCTGTCGGCCGCCAGCGAGGTCCATTTTCTCTGCGTCGCCCCTGACGCCGAACCGCATTTCGACAATCTGCAGCGGCAGAACCTCGCCATTCACGGCTGCGCCGACATCCACATGCACGTCGACAATCACACCGACCAACCGGTCGCAAATGCGATCCAGCGTCATGCCGGCAGGGTCGGCGCAGATCTCGTGGTCCTCGGCCTCTATGGACACTCGCGCATGCGCGAACTTCTGCTGGGCGGTGTCAGCCGCGACATGCTGGGGTCCATTCACCTGCCGCTTCTGGTGTCCCACTAACGCTTGACGGCTCGCGCCCCCGGGCGGCAGATGCCGCTCCCGCCCGGAACGCATGTCACCAAGGATCCTGCCCAATGCCGCAAAAGGAAATGCGTATTGTTCCGAAGCCCCCAGCCGACGCGATCGTGCTCACGCCGGAGACAGGCAAGCTGGCCCTCGAAGGCAAGGGCGGCGACACCTATCGCTGCGGCGCCTGCAAGACGCGTCTGATGGACAATGTGAGCCACATGGACGTCTTCCACGGCGAGCCCTTCGACGCCGTGAAATGCCCGAAATGCGGTAAGTTCAACGGCCTGCCCGAAGACGACCACCATCATCATTGATGGCTTCAAAGGGGGGGGCCAGCCGGAGCCTGGTTCCGCCCCCGATTCCGGTCTGTTCCCTCTCCGATTCCTGCGCGTTTCAGCGTTCTGTGGATAAGCCAGACGTGTGGATAACTCAGGCCGGCGCGAACTCCCGGTCGCGCCGCAGCGAAAGATCAACCCGCATCGCCGCCCGATCCGGATCAATTGCGGCTTCCGCCGGCAGATAGCGGTCGTGGCAAAGCACGAGATCCGCCTCGACGCCATTCGACGACAGCGGCAGCCGCAACCAGTAGTGTATCGACCCGTCAGCCAGCCGCGTCGCGCCCGAAACCGGCATCTCACGCAGCAGCGAACGTGTCGCCAGCTCGGCCCACATCGCGCCGTCACGGCAGGCGTCGATCTGGTCCGCCGTCTTCCCCCGCGCCTCGCAGCCGAACACCGTCTGGAGGCCAGTACCTGCGAGACGAAAACGGAACTGACCGCCATCCTCGCAGCTCAGGATCGAGACATAGGCCAGCTCACGATTGATCGAGGAAATATCGATGTCCCCGCACGTGATGAAGTTGCGCCCCCGCAACCGCTTGCGCCATGACTCAAGCACCTTCGTCTGCCCCATCGGGGCAGCAGCAACATGATCAAACGACATTCTCAGCCCCTTGAATCTATCACGGAACGGACCGAACCACGGCGTCCGCAAAGACTTCTGTTTTTGAACAGGACCCGTCAGGCCAGCCCGACCCCCGGGTCTTCTACTGAGGGAGCCACTCCCTGCACGCACGCGCGACTCGAAGCAGCCCAGTGATTCGCATCACTGTCCCGTAGCGTGATTCGGTTCGCGGGCTCAGGCAAGGCCCTGCACGAACCAATTCTTCATATGCATCAACAAAGTCCAAACAGTGTGTCTTGTTGCCGACACGACTCGAATGCCTGCGATTTGGAGTCATTCAAGAAAACAAGCGTTGCGCGCTACTTCTTCATCAGCCCGAGGCCCATCTTCCTGGCGAGGTCCGAGCGCTGCTTCGCATAGGCAGGCGCCACCATTGGATAGTCTGCCGCAAGGCCCCACTTCTCGCGATACTCCTCGGGCGACATATCATAGCGCGTACGCAGGTGGCGCTTCAGGGACTTGAACTTCTTGCCATCCTCGAGGCAGACGATGTGATCGTCGGTCACCGACTTCTTCACCGAAACAGCGGGCTTAAGCTCCACCCTCGGCTCGGCAGCCGGCGCGCCCTGGATCTCGGCCAGCGTTGCGTGCACACGCTCGATCAGGCGGGGAAGCTCGACGACAGGGACCGGATTGTGCGCCACATAGGCGGAGACAATATCCGATGTGAGTTCGATAAGACTAGAACGGGACCGCGCTTCTGTATCCATGTGCAACGTTGCTTCCCGACAGGTTGAATCGCTCTGCTGAACACCATTACTGCCCGGATACTCTGTGAATTCACCAAGTCTGTAAATGCCAGCCTGAAAAGACACGCGGCATTGCGAGAATTTCCGACGCAACTTCTAGGCAAACAGGGAAATCGCCAAAACAACGCCCAGTATTGCAAGGGTCAGCACCGCAGTTGCGCTTAGCGGAACCCTGGCCGCAACCCACCCTTCCCGTCCGAAGAACTGCCGGGCCGCCAGCTGCACCGATCCGCCAGCCGCCCCGATGGGGCCTGACACGACCCGCCCCGCCTTACGCGCCCGCTTCCCGACAGCGCTCGCCACCACCGGCCAGCCCCGACGCCAGAACCACTCAACATCGATGATCAACCCCGGCTTCTCGGCCGGATACCAGCGCCGCCACTGCAAGAGCATGAAAGCCAGCGCCGCGAAAACCAGAAGCTGCAACTGCTGCAACACATGCCCCACCGTCCACAGGTCGGTCGCCAGATACTCCATCGCAGCCTCCTGATACGGGAGGAACTGGTAGAGCCAGCCGGGCGACACTCCGACGAGAATGCACAACGCCGCCGCCGCCCCCATTGCCAGCAGCATGTTGAACGGTGCCTCCTGCGGACGCCTGCCGCTGTCATGGCTGAAGAAGGCGAAGTACGGGATCTTGATCCCCGAATGCTCGAGCACGCCCGCCGACGCAAACAGCAGCGCGATCCATACAACGAACAGCGTCGGGTCAGCATGACTGGCGGACATCACCATCGACTTCGCGACAAAGCCCGAGAACAACGGCAGCGCCGAAATCGACGCTGCGCCTACCAGACAGAACAGCGTCGTCCACGGCATCGTCCGATGCAACCCGCCCAGCTCGCTCGCCCTGGTCGTACCCGTCCGATAGAGCACAGCGCCCATGCTCATGAAGAGCAGCGCCTTGTACATGATGTGCGCAAACGCATGCGCCGCCGCGCCATTGACCGCCAGCTGCGTACCGATGCCGACCGCGCACACCATGAACCCGACCTGGTTGTTGAGGCTGTAAGCCAGCACCTTCCGAAGGTCATTCTCGACCACCGCGAAGAAGACCGGGAACACGGTCATCAACGCGCCGATCCATATCAGCCACTCGAGACCCGCGAAGTAACGCGCCAGCGCATAGACGGCGAGCTTGGTCGTGAAGGCCGACAGAACAACCGCGCCCGTCTCGGAGGTCCGGGGATAGGCGTCCTGCAGCCAGTTGTGAACCATCGGGAATGCCGCCTTTATCCCGAAGCCTGCGAGTATAAGAACGGCGCCCGGCGCATTGATGTCCATCACGCCAACCGGTAAGCTGACTTGGCTCGGTGCAATCAGCGCGAACTGCGTATCCCCCGTCGCTGCGACATACATGCATATCCCCGCAAGAACGAGCATGCCCGAACCGATCTGGAAGACGAGATAGCGCACAGCCGCCCGCACGCTCTCCGCCCTGCGCGGCGCAAGTATCTGGAACACCGACGCGATCGCCGTCAGCTCCCACGCGATGAACAGGCTGATGAGATCGCCAACGAACACAGCGGTGACCGCCGCGCCGGCATAGAGCATCGCCGTTGAATCCTGCAGCGCATCACGCCGGTGAAGCGAATACACGCCCACCAGCGCAGATGCGATGATGAAAGCGAGGCCAAACACGAAGGACAGACTGTCCGGCCGATATAGCACCAGCTCCGGTCCAAGGAACTGCACAGTCTGCAGGTTGATGCTCAGCCCCTCAGCCGAGATCAGCGCAATGAGTGCGACCAACGGCCCACCCACCATCAGGATGGCGCGCGAGGCGACATCGCGCGCAAACGGAAGCATCAGCGCAGCGGCAAGAATGAAGAAGCCGGGATTGGTATTGGCCAACAAGTCGGCGAGGCGTTCAATCGTCACGATCCGCCTCCCCGGTTCGCTTGTCATAGTAGCCCTCGGGACGCCGCAGCATCTTTCCAAGCGGCCAACCACTGAGCACGGCGAACGCAAACGCCACAAAACCAAAAGCGCCCTGAAATCCCGGCGCGTAGGTCACGTCCTTGATCGGCCTGAACGCCAGCAGCATCTCCAACCCGATCAGCGCAGCGCCAATCACGACCAACGACCAGGCGAACATGGTCTTGAACAACGGTGTCCGCATCCACGAGAAAAGCAGGACCGACAACGGATGCTCGCCCGGCTCGCCCGCCACCGGCTCCTTCTCCTCGCTCATGGCGCAACCTCGATGAGCGTGAAGGTGCCGAGCGGTTCGAGGTAGTTGGCGATGAACTCGGCCGCGATGAACAGTCCGAGGCATCCGATCGCCGTAACGCCCGCCGCAGTCAGCACCGTACCAGGCGCACCGCCCGGCCGCGTAAACTCAGGGCCCTTGACGCCTGCTGGCGCGAACAATGCGTTGAATGCCACGGGAAGGAAGTAGGCGACGCTCAGCAGCGAAGACACAATCATCGCCGTCGCCGTCAGCCACTCGCCTGAGCCGAACGACGCATCCACCAGGAGGAATTTCGACCACATCCCGCCCATGGGCGGCAGACCGATCACGGACAGCGACGCCATGAACAAGAAGGTGAACAGGATCGGCATCCGCCGCCCCGCCCCGCCCATTTCAGAAACTTTCACGGCCCCGGTCGCGACATAGATAGCGCCCGCGCACATGAAGAGCGTGATCTTGGCAACCGCATGCACAACCATATGCAGCCCGCCAGCCACGAGCCCCGACGCGAAAGGCAGCATCGCAGCCGACGTGATATAGGCAAGCTGCCCAACCGTCGACCAGGCCAGCCGCGCCTTGAGATCATCCTTGCTCAGCGCGACCAGCGAAGAGATCACGATCGTCGCCGCAGCGAGCCAGAGTATCCAGGTCGCCGCCGGCAGCGCCGTGATCAGCTCTGGACCAAAGATATAGGCGGAAATCTTGAGGATGGTGAACACGCCGGCCTTCACCACTGCCACGGCATGCAGCAAAGCAGACACTGGAGCTGGCGCCACCATCGCCTCCGGCAGCCAGCCATGCAACGGGATCAATGCCGCCTTCGCTGCGCCGAACACGAGAAGAAGCAGAAGCACATTCGCGATCGCCGTGCTCGTCGTCCCCGGCAGCAAACCACCCGGCGTGAACGTGGTCGAGCCCGCCACGCTCGCAACCCCGATAATGCCCGGCAGGAAGAGAACAACCGACGCGCCCACGAGCGTACCGAGATAGATGCGCCCTGCCCGTCGTGCCGCTTCATTGCCCTTGTGCGTCACAAGCGGATAGGTCGCCAGCGTCAACAACTCGTAGAAAATGAACAGCGTGAAGAGGTTTGCCGCCATGGCGACGCCCATCACGCCGAACATCGCCAGCGCGAAGCACATATAGAACCGCGTCTGGTTCGCCTCACGGACCCCGCGCATGTAGCCGATCGAGAACAACGAATTCACCGCCCACAACACGCTGGCCATAACGGCGAACAGTGCGCCTAGCGGCTCCACACGGAAGGCAATCTCCAGCCCCGGCATCGGCTGTGCGATAACCATCTCGGGCGCATCGCCCGCGCCGACGCGCATGAACATCGAGATCGTGATGATGCAAAGCCCGACGCAAGCCACCAGCATCAGCGTCTCGCGCACATCTGGCATCCGCCCGACGGCATAGCTTGCCGCAGCCGAAAACAGCGGCAGAGCCAACGCAAGCAGGATCAGCAGCTCGCCACTGCTCATGGCGCCTCCCCCATGAGCACAGAGGCGCTTGCATTCGCCAGGCTTGCCGGCAGCGTCGCATCAACACCGAACCACAGCGACAAGCCCGAAAAAACGAACAACGGAACGAGCACCCCAACCGGCGCTTCACTCGCCCGCTCCGCGCCCCGGACAGGCGCCCGGAAGAACATCGCCTCCAGAATCCGGCCAACATAGATCAGCGTCAGAAGCGAGCCGATCGCCAGGACGACGACGATCCAGATTTCTCCAGCCTGCAGCGCAGAAGAGACAAGCGACCACTTCGCAAGAAAGCCCATCGTCAGCGGCGCGCCCACAAGGCTCGCCGCACCGACAGCGAACGCAGCTGCCGACCACGGCGCCTCGCGCGCGATGCCGGAAAAATCCTCCACAGTCCGCGCTCGCACGCTGATCGCAAAGGCGCCGACAGCCATGAACAGGGTGCCCTTCATCAGAGCATGCGCGACAAGGTAGAACACGCTGGCGGACAGCCCCGCTGTCGTGGCCAGCGACGCGCCGAGCAGGATGAACCCGACCTGCGCCACAGACGAGAAGGCGAGGATCCGCCTCACTTCCCTCTCGAAGATCGCCTGCATGGAACAGATGATCACCGCCGCCGCCGCGAGCGGCGCCAGTATCCAGCGCAGAAAATTCTCGCCGAATTCGCCTTCGGGAAACACACCGAAGACAAACCGGATGATGAGATAGATCGCAGCCTTGGTCGCAGTCGCCGCAAGGAACACAGACACGAGGCTCGGCGCACCCGCATACGCGCCAAGGAGCCAGCCATGGAGCGGGAACATCGCCGCCTTGATGCCCAGCCCGGCCACGATGAAGGCGAGCCCAGCCTGCACCGCCGAATTATCTCCCAGCGCCGCCAGCCGCGGCGCCATGTCGGCCAGGTTGAGCGTGCCCGTCGCCGCGTAGAGAAAGCCCACCCCAAGCACATACAGTGTCGCGCCGACGGTGCCGAAGATCAGATAGTTGAACGCCGCCGGCAGCGCGCGCCTGTCCCGCGCCTCGCCCACTGCCACCAAAGCATATGTGCCGATGGAAGAGACTTCGAGAAACACGAACGCGTTGAACGCATCGCCTGTCAACACCAGCCCGAGAAATCCTGCGAGGCACACGAGATAGCCGGACTGGAACAGCGTGCGCTTCTCCGCCCTCACCTCCGACTCCAGCGCATGCCCCGAATAGAGCGCACCCATCAACCCGACGGAAGCGATCAGCAACGCCATCGTCGCGCCAAGCGCATCGATGCGCAGCGCTATTCCCATGGGCGGCGCAAAGCCGCCGAGCGCATAATCGATCGCGCCCTGACGCGCGACTTCACCAGCCACCGCAACCGCCATCCACAGCGCGAACACTGCCGTCAGTACGGACACCACCCACGCCGTTCGGCCGCCGGGGCTCAGCGCCGCAGCGCACGCGCCGATCAAGGGGCCCGCGATCACAAGGATCGGCGCCTGCGCCGTCAGGGCCGGCGGTGCGACATATAGGGCTTCGAAAAGGATCACGGATCCCGCCCCACACGGGCCGCATCGACCCGCGTGACTGCCTCGATCTCATCGGCCTCTACCGTACCGTAAGCCTCGCGAATGCGTACCGCGATCGACAGCCCAACCGAGAGCGTTGCAACGCCGACCACGATCGCGGTGAGGATCAGCACATGTGGCAGCGGGTTCGAATACACGACCCCACCAACGCCGAACTGTTGCACAAAGTCGGGATCAAGCGGCGCCGCGAGGATGCGCCCCTCGACGCTGTCTGCATAGATCTTGATCGCCGCCGTGCCGCCAGAGACTTTGCCCAGACTGATGTAGAACAACGCCGTCGACGTCTGGAACAGACCAAGCCCGATCATCTGCTTGATCAGATTGCGCGTCGAGAACAGGACATACAGGCCGATCATCATCAGCACGACGACGGCAAGGTAGTTGAAGTGGGTGGCGGCGACGCTCATGGCTCTTCCACCGCCCGGCCTGCAAAACCGTAGAAGATCGTCACCATCGTCGCGGCCACGGTCAGTAGCACGCCAAGCTCGATGAAGAAGATGCCGAAATGCTGTCCCCACTGGTGCACATGATCCGGGTCGCCCAGCAGCCCCGGCGGGATGATCGCCTCAACGCTTGGCGGAAAGAGATGGTCGTAGTCGAGAAAGCCGCCACCATTGATCATGCAGATGACGCCCACACCCGCAAACAGGAGCACGCCCAACGTCGCGATGCTCCTGACAGCCCGGACAGGCAAGGCCGCAATTGTCTCGTGCAGCCCGAACACCAACGCATGCAGGATCGGCGCAACCGCAAGGATCACACCCGCCTGGAATCCGCCGCCGGCACCAAGATCGCCATGGAACTGCACATAGAACGCGAACAACGCGATCAGCGGAATAAGCAGCCTGGCCGTCACGCGCAACACGACATGATGATCACCCATTGCCGCCGGCAGCGGCGGCAGGCTTGATCGCGGTCCGAACCCCAGCATCAGCGCCACGCCGATGCCCGCCGCAAAGACGACAACAGTCTCGCCAAGCGTGTCGAACCCGCGATAGCTCGCCAGAACCGCCGTCACGACGTTCGGCACGCCGATCTCGTCAGGCGTCTGGATGAGATAGTTTCGTCCCACATGCGCATTGGCTGGCGAGGCAGGATCGCCAAACTCAGGCAATCCCGTCACCGCATAAACAAGCAGACCGCCAACACCGAGGACCAGAACGGCAGGCGCAATGGTCATCCGCCAGTTGTGACGCACAGGCCCCGCGCGCACCAGCAGGATCGCGCCGAGCAGCACGATCGTGGAAATGCCCGCGCCTACGACAGCCTCGGTGAAGGCGACATCGGCTGCATCCATCACGATCAGCCACACAGCGCTCACCAGCGAATACACGCCCATGAGCAGGATGGCCGCCAGCAGGCTGCGCATGCGCGCAATGGCAACGCCTACCGCGATCAGCATCAGCAGCAGCGCGATATTCAGCGCGAAGTTCACCTGCAGCGCGATCTCACTCATGGCGCAGCGCTCTTGTTACCGTCAGACGTCTCCCGGCGCGGCGTGTCAGGTCCTGCCTCGCCAGCCGCTACGCCCTTCGTGATCTGGAAGGCCCCTATGCGTGGCGTGTGTCCCGCGCTGAACGCCGCGTTGGCAAGCGCGTTCGCGGCCGCTGGCGTCGTCAGCATCACGAACATCCACACGAACCCCAGCTTAAGCGTTTCCAGCGTCAGGCCGGAGATCAGCGCCAGCCCCAGCAGCACCAGCGTCGCGCCGCCGGTATCCGTCAAACTCGCGGCATGGATACGGGTGTAGACGTCGGGAAAGCGCAGCACGCCGACGCCGCCGAGCAGCGTCAGCAGTGTGCCAGCAACCACCAGCCCGCCGCCGATCAGATGCAGCGCATCACCCATTCCTCGCCTCCGGGCCAAGCGAACGCGAAAGCGTCCGGTAGCGGAAGAATTTCATGAAAGCGATCGTCGTCACGAAATTGATCAGCGCGTAGACAATTGCAATGTCGAGAAAGGCAGGCCGCCCGGATAGATAGCCGATCACGGCGATCAGCAGCACGATCTTCGTCCCGAACGAGTTGGCCGCAAGCATGCGATCATAATGTGATGGCCCGACGATCGCGCGCCAGATCATCATCGTCATGGCGACAACCAGTCCTGCGATCCCGGCGGCCAACAGCATGAGATCAGCCCTTACGCTTCGCGCCATCCGCCGCCCGGGCGGCACGGCGGTCCATCTGGTCAAAGCTTGCAGGCGTCGCGTTCTCCCGCACCAGGGCATGTACTTTCAGCGCATCGCCATCGACATCGACTGTGACAGTGCCTGGTGTCAGCGTGATCGAGTTGGCGAACAGCGCCTTGCCGAGCTCGGTACGCGCCTTTGTCCTGATCGACACGATCGCCGGGTCGATCGCAGATCGCGGCCCCACCACCCGTGCAATCACGGCGATGTTGGATTTAACAATCTGGCCCAGCAGCCACGCCAGATAAGGCAGGAGCAGGGGGAGGCGATGATAGGGCGATGCATCCCGCCCAATGACGCCCAGCCGCGCCGACAGCCACAGCGCAAGCAGGACGGCAACCACGGCGAGCACAAGAAAATAGGGAGAGGTCAGGCCCGACAACGCAAACCAGAACGCTGTGAGCGCGATCAGCAGACCAGGCAGGTAGCTCATCGATGCGGCCTCCTCTGCTGGGACAGTTAAATCGTTTGAACCACTCCGGCAGAAAATTCCAGCAAAACCGGCTATCTGCCAAACCCTAATGACTGGGCCACCTCTTCAATGCCGAGTTCCACGAGATTGACGTCAATATCGTCGCTGCCCGCGACCGCCTCGGGCGAGAAGGCCGCGCTGAGCGACCAGTTCCAGTAGCGCAACACAGTCTGCGCCTTGGCGACCGCAATCGTCTCGTAAGCCTCCAAGATGCGTGCGAAATCAGGCCCGACTTCAGGGCGGCGCAGCGCAGTCCATAGCGCACGCAGATATTGACGCTTTAGGCCGGTCGCCTTGCAGAGAACCGCGAGGCCTTCGCCGCCCGGATCCTGGCAGATGCGCTCGGCCGTCGACGCTTTGATGCCAGACAGCGCCGCGATGTCCATCAGCGCGTCGGGCGTAATGCCGATTATCGCCGCAGCATCGATTGCCGCCTCGAGACTTTCATGCGGGGAGCGGTCGATCGCTGTGCGGTCGCGCTGGCGGCGCTCAATCACCTGCAACACCTTGCGCACGACGGGGTCAGCGTCGGTCGCCGTATAGTGAAGGATATCATCGCACATGTCGATAAGCAGCGTGCGCTCCGCAGAGAAGCGCAGCAGGATCTGCCGGCGTTCGGCAGGGCCTGACCACCAGAACATTGCAAGTGCATGCGCCGGGCGCACCTCCTCGCGCTGAATCAGCAGCGGCGGAAGCGCTGGCGCGTCGCGCGAGGCAGCCACCATCAGCTCTACAGAGCGGTCAGATAATCTCGACTGCGAATTCTCCACCAGCGCCTTCATCGCGATCGTATCGCCGCTCTCGGCGATCGCTGAGGCGACAGCGGGACCAATCTCGCGCCGCTGTGCAACGTACACGCGGTGAGCCGATTGCCCATGCTGGACTATGTGACAGAGATCGGCGTCGTCGAACGCCTTGTTGTCCGCCAGCAGGACCTGCGCGACACGCGGGACATCGAGTGCCAGAATTCTAAGCAGTCGCTTCGGCGCTTGTGACATCTCCTGCAGCCGCCGTGCACACAACTCGCGCGCGGCCACATCCGATTCGACCAGGATTTCGAGCAGAAGGTCCCCAGCTATCGCGCGGTCCTGGATGTTGCCCCGCGACGACGGAATAGCCACCACATCCATCAGTCTGCGTAGCAGCGATCGGCGCGCGAAGCCGTCGGTCGCCGCGGGCGAGACGCCAGCTGGCGCGTCGCCCGGCCTGCCAGGCGCCTCGGCAAGAGACGAACGATCGGCCATGCCCCTGTTTCCTCTGGGGCAGACAATGCGTCAGTCGCGGTTAACGGATGATCAACCCGCAACCGCGGGCCGGCGTTGCCACGCGGACGTTCGAAAGATCACGCGGCGTAGCCGGCCGCAGGCTTCTCGGGGGCACGGCCGGGATGGACGAAGACCAGCGCAAGCGAAGCAGCGAGAAGCCCTGCAACCAGATAAAAGAGCGCCGACGCATCGGTCTCCACGGTCGCCACGGTCCCGCCCTCGGCAATCTGGTCCACAGGCAGCGCGACGCCCAGCATCATGAGCTGGCCGACCAGCACAGCCAGCACGCCCAGCAGCAGCGTCGACAGGATCGACCCCGCGCGGCGCGTAACCGGCACGAGGATCAGGAGGGCCGCCAACGCGCCCAGAACGCCGAATGCAAATCGCCCGCTGGGCTCGAAATAGGCGATGTCGGATGTGTCACGAAACACCTCGAAAAGGTGGTTCCGAGCAGGCGGCTGCGGTGCCAGAAGCTCCGCCGACATCCAGAACAGCATCACAACCAGAAAAAGGGCAATCACCCAGCTTCCGAGCGTCCGGGCTTCATGCATGGCCGCACTCCTTACGTAACAACCGGATCCAGAATGGCCCAGATTGGCGGGGATTCCAAATGCCGGCTGCGCTAACGAAAAGGCGCCCCTGGCAACCTGCCGGAGCGCCATCTTCAGAACGTCGAACCAGCATCAGGCCGTCGGCAGGTATTCCTGCAGCGACAGCTTGCCGTTCCGGTCAGTGTCAAGCCGGGTGAACGCTGCCTTGATCGCCTCCGGTGAGGCAGACTTCAAGCCGGGGATATCGATGCGCGGCAACTCGGGCAGATCAGAACCGTCCCGCGTGCTTATGCGGATCATCGGCGGCGACATGACCTTCGCATACTCATCTTCACTCAGCGACTTGTCGCTGTTGACGTCCAGGATTTCGAACCCGCGTGTGAACAACGACGTCTGGTAAGCGCGGTACTCGTCGAGACTGATCTTGCCGTCCTTGTCGAGGTCGATGACGGCAAACTCTTCCTTGCGGATGTCATCCACAGAGATGGTAATCGCCCTGTCGATCGACGCGCCCCCTCCATCCGTACCCCCGACCTTCTCCTTATTGAGGTGACGGGTTATGAACATGTATTCGTGCTTGTCGTCCGTAGCCTTCTCCTCTCCCCCGCCAATTTCTTCGGGCAGGTAGAAGGCAAACGCGTCCTTCTTAACAACGCCCGGTTCGATCTTGATGTCCGGAGCAGGCTTTTCGCCGGAGCGCGCAATGCTGCGCGTCTCGATCACGACGTTTTCCTTGTCGCCATCCGCTGGCTTCGGCCCGAGAAACTCGTCGACCGACAGGACACCATCGCCATTGACATCCAGGCGTGTGAACTGGGCCTTGAAGTCCGGCGCGGCGGCGCTTGGCAACACAGCCAGAGCAGTCAGGCCGATGGCAAGCACGCCGCCGGCGGCGACGCGGGGCGCATACCTGCGAACATTGGAAGCGAGCGTCATGATGAGCGTCCTTGTGTCTGCCTCTAAGGGAGGCCGCTCACGCGCATCGAGATAGGTCTGCACCTGCTCGCGAACGACTTCGCTGGCAGTGGTGCCGTCCTCCCGGCAGGCGACCAGGAACGCCTGCTTGGTCTCGTGGGGGATCCGGACTTCCAGGGTTTCGGACTTCTTGACCCGCTGGGTCTTCTGGTCGGACGTCCCGTCTCTGATCATGAATCTCATCCCTCGGCGCGTGCGGCCATCCTCGACATAGGGACGGTCCGCGTCTCCCGCCCAGCAAGTTGCCGCATGGGCACCAGACATATTACGTCCGGACATGGCAGGATCATGGCGCTTCCCTCCACAGGCTTCTCAAATTCCTGTCCGGACGCCAGAAAATCCGTGTCCGGACATGGCTTGCGGCTGAGTTTTCACCGAATACTGTCGCCTCCATCGGACCCAAGGAAGGCTCCCACCATGCGCATGGTTAACTACGCCGATCTCGAAACGCTCGTTGGAACCGAGGTGGGGGTCTCGCCCTGGCACCAGATCACCCAGAGCCAGATCAACAAATTCGCCGAGGCGACAGGCGATCACCAGTGGATCCATGTCGATGTCGAGCGCGCGACCCGGGAGATGGGCGCCCCTATCGCCCACGGGTATCTGACACTCTCCCTCCTCCCAATGCTGGCCGCCCAGATCATGCGGGTCGAGAACGTCACGCGCGGCATTAACTTCGGCTGCAACAAGGTGCGCTTCACCAACATGGTACCCGTCGGCTCCCGGGTCCGCCTGCGCCAGAAATGCCTCGCGGTCGAAAGCCGCGCAGGCGGCAAGCAGGTCGTGATGGAATCCACCATCGAGATCGAGGGCAAGGACCGCCCCGCCTGCGTCGCCGAGT
>JBMOGP010000014.1:0-14833 GCA_049318285.1 Hyphomonadaceae bacterium | reverse complement strand
GCGTCGCAGAGGACGCGGCTGACGGGATACTCAAGCGCGAAACCGTTGCCGCCATGGACCTGCAGCGCGTTGTCGGCGGCGGCCCAGGCGATGCGGGCGGCCAGCATCTTGGCGAGGCCGGCTTCGAGGTCGCAGCGCTTGCCTTCGTCCTTCTGGCGCGCCGAGAAATAGGTGAGCTGGCGCACGCCGATGAGTTCGGCGGCCATCATCACGAGCTTGTCTGAGGTGCGTGGGAAGTCGAAGATCTGTCGTCCGAACTGCGTTCGATCCAGCGAATACCTGAGGCCGAGCTCCAGCGCGTTCTGCGCGACGCCGATCGCGCGTGCGGCGGTCTGGATGCGAGCGCCTTCGAAGGTCGCCATCAGGTGCTTGAAGCCCTGGCCTTCGACTTCGCCGAGCAGGTTTTCGGCCGGCACTTCGAAGCCATCGAAGCCAATCTCGTATTCCTTCATGCCGCGATAGCCGAGCACTTCGATCTCGCCCCCGGTCATGCCGTTGGCCGGGAAGGGGTTGTCGTCCGTGCCGCGCGGCTTCTCGCACAGGAACATCGAGAGGCCGGAGAAATTGTTGGTGTCCGGAATGGAGCGGGCGAGGACCGTCATCAGGTCGGCGCGGACGGCGTGCGTGATCCAGGTCTTGTTGCCGGTGATCTTCCACGTCGCGCCGTCCTTCGTCGCGCGGGTGCGCAAGCTGCCGAGGTCGGAGCCGGTGTTCGGCTCGGTGAAGACGGCGGTGGGGAGGATTTCGCCGGAGGCGATGCCGGGGAGATACTTCTCCTGCTGGGCGCGTGTGCCGCCAACGAGCAGGAGTTCGGCTGCAATCTCCGAACGCGTGCCGAGCGAGCCGACGCCGATATAGGCGCGCGAGAGTTCTTCGGAGACCACGCACATCGCTGTCTTGCCGAGGCCGAGGCCACCGAACTCTTCGGGGATGGTGAGGCCGAAGACGCCCATCTCGCCCATCTGCTTGACGACGCTGTCTGGGATGAGTTCGTCCTTGAGGTGCCATTCGTGTGCATAGGGCTCGACGACCGCCTTGCCGAAGGCGCGGAACTGGTCGCGGATCTGTTCGAAGGTTTCGTCGAGGCCTGTATACTCGATTGTCGCCTTCTGGCTGTCGAGGAAGCCGCGGATGTGCTTCGCCGCCGCCATGCGTGCGGCTGGCGTGTTGCCGCGCGTTATCAGTGTGATGATCGCCGGCGTGCCGAGTTTCTGGATGACGGAGGCATCCGAGGTCATGTCGCCAGGGCGCACGATCTCGAGCTGCGTCATCGGCAGGCCGCCGCCGAGCTGGTAGAGATATTCGCCGAACAGGATCTGCGTGAGCAGCTGCTCGATCTCGCCGAACCGGCCTTCGGCGTCGATGCGCTCGGCCCAGTTGGCGGTTTCCTTCAGCGTCTCGACATAGGTGAGCACCCAGGCGAGGCCGTGAGTGGCGCGCTGTTCCTCGTCGATCTTCTTGCGGTCGACCTTTCCGCCTGGGGCAACCACGGTCGCCACCGATTTGCGGAGGTCGAGGAAATAGGCCTCGGCGTCCTGTGCAGCCTGGCGAATTGTCGCCAGAAGTCCCGCGATCACCACGCCGTCCGACATTCGCTTGCACTCCCGCCTTGGAAACAGTTCACTAGCTGATTGCGGCGTTGCAGCAAAGATCGTGTCGATTTCCCTACACAACGCCGTGTGAACTGGAAAATCCCACCCCTGACTGCTCCACCAAGCTTGCCTCTGTACGGAGCTGGCTGCAAAAACGGCCACAGGCAGACGCTGCGGCAAGACATCGCGCGTCGCTGACCCGGAGGAGAAACACATGCGGTCCACACGTCTCACTTGTGCGCTGTTCGCCACGATCGCCTCGGCGAGCTTGGGCGGGGCGGCCGTCGCGCAGTCCAGCGCCCCGGGATTCACGCCGCCCAAGACAAGCTGGGGCGTGCCGGACCTTCAAGGGTATTGGAGCAATTCGTCGATCACCGACATGCAGCGCGCGCCCGACTATCCCAACCTGATCATGACCGACGCCGAAGTCGCGAAGATGGAAGGCGCCGATTACTACAACAACCGGACCCGGGAAGACGCCAAGCCGAACCGCCCCGAGGATGTGAAGCTGCTGGACGGCACCGACCTTCTTTCGGGCGGCGGATACAACGCGTTCTGGGTGGACCAGGGCAGCCATGTCGCGCGGGTGAAAGGCACGCCCCGGTCATCGTGGATTGTGGAGCCCGCCAATGGCCGTATTCCGCGCAAGGGCGCTGCCGCCGAAGCTAGGCCTGCTGCTCCAGCCGCCCGTCCGACCGGCGCACCCGCGCCGACGGGCACGGTGCAGGGGCCGGGGGCGGTTGACCGCAACGCGGGCGGAGGCTTTGGCAGCTACGACAATCCCGAGACGCGTCCCATGGGCGAGCGCTGCATTATCGGGTTCGGCAACACCGGCGGGCCGGTGATGACCAACGTGCTGTACAACAACACCTATCAGATCGTGCAGTCGCCGACCCATGCGATGATCCTCGTGGAGATGGTCCATGATGCGCGTATCGTGCCGATCTTCGGATCGGCGGCTGAGGCGCGCGCGAAATTCCGGCCCGGCGTGATCCAGCAGTGGCTGGGCGACCCGGTCGGCTGGTATGAGGGCAATACGCTGGTCGTCGAGACGCGCAACGTGCATCCGCAACAGCGCGGTTATCTCACCAAGGATGGCGTGCTGACCGAGCGGTTCTCACGTTGGGACGAGAAACAGATCGTCTACGAATTCACCGTCGATGATCCCGCGCAATTCACCCAGACGTGGAAGGGCGAGATGGCCTTCAACCTGTCGCCTGAGCCCTCCTACGAATACGCCTGCCATGAAGGCAACTACGCCATGGAGGGCATTCTCGCCGGCGCCCGGGCGCAGGAGCGGGCCGGGGGGTCGGTCGCGGCGAACGCCGACGAGGAATAGCCCGGCTCAAGTTGGAGCGCGCTTGTGTCAGGTCGCTGACCTGATGGGTCGACACTCTGTCCGCAAGCGCCGGGCCCAGGCGCTTGTGTTTTGACGGCTTTCACGCCTGAATCCGTTAACGTCGAATAACGCGCCTCCGCACGCGGAGGCCGCCTGATACGGGACGCTGGACATGAAACGCCTGCCCCTCATCGCCGCCGGCTTGCTCGGCTGCGCTTCACTTGCGGCGGCTGCTTTCGCTGGGCCGAGCTACGATGCGGAGGGCCGCATCGTCATCCCTCAGAACATGGATCGGTGGCCGACCGTCGGCACGACCTATGCCCTCAGCTATGAGGGCGATGGCGGCGTGACACTGAACACGGTGCGGCTTGATCCGGAGAGCTACGACGCGTTCGTCTCGACCGGTAAGTTTCCAGTCGGCGCGATTTTCCAGCTCGAAGTCCGGCGGCCCGTCGAGGAGATCGCGCCGGCCAAGGGCGGCAAGACGCAGGGCGAAGTCATAGGGCGCTCGCTGCATGTGAAGGACGAGAAGGCCGGGCCGGGCGCCTGGACCTTCTACGGCTTTGGCGCGACCTCTACCGTGGGCAATGCGATCCCGCGCAGCCAGGCGTGCTATTCCTGCCACGACCAGCACGCGGGAACGACCGACACGGTGTTCATGCAGTACTATCCGACGCTGACGGAAGCGCACGCGCGGAAGGTCGCGGGCAAGTAGCCAGGCCCACGCCATCACTGTCATTCCGGCCCAAGCGCGTCGCGTGCGACCGGAATGACAGCGATGCGTGAGGCGTCTAGGCCGCCTTCACAAGCCCCTCGGCCACCAGCGCAGCCAGAACAGCCGGACGCGCCACGACGCGCTGCTGGTAGGCCAGAAGTTTCGGGAAGGCAGTGAGGTCGATCTTCAGAGCATTGGCCCAGTTGGTGACGGTGAACAGGTATGCGTCTACCGTCGCGAACTGTTCGCCTGTGAGGTAGGTGCGACCGTCTGAGAGAAGCGCCTCGATAAGCTTGTAGCGCGCATGGAGGCGATCGATCGCAGCTTTGCGTGCGTCGTCGGTGATCGCAGGGTTGAACATCGCGCCGTAGGTCTTGTGGATTTCTGTCGAGACGTAAACGGCAAGCTCGTCCTGCTTGAGGCGGGCTTTCGTGCCATGCGGCGGGGCAAGCTTCGAGTCGGGCTTGAGGTCGGCGACATAGCCGTGAAGCACCAGATTTTCGGTGAGGATGTCGCCATCGTCCATACGCAGCGCCGGCACGTAGCCCTTCGGATTGAGTCCCATCCAGTCTTCACCGTGTTCAGTGGTCTTGTTCCTGATGTCGACTTTCTCGAGGTCGAAGGGCAGGCCGGCCTCGCGCAGCAGAATGTGCGTTGCGAGCGAGCAGGCGCCAGGGGCGTAGTACAGCTTCATGCGGTTCTTCCTTCTGTGACGGGCACAGGTAGGGCGGGCGGTGGACGATTGAAACCGAGGGTTCGCAACTTTTTGTGGCGCGGTCGGCGACTGTGGTCGAGATTGCAGCTGGCCTGCCGCAGCGGTAGGAGGCCTATTCACCGGTATGCCAGCGCTGGGGCTTCATATGCGTAAACTCGTTGGACTTGCGGCAATGGTTGCGCTGGCGTCCTGTCAGGCGGTGGCGCCGGTGGAGGCCCAGCAAAGCGGCGTGGGCGCCCCACCGCTTCCATCCAGCATGGACTTCGCGGACCCGACGCAGAACCTGGCGATCACGAGCGTCGCGCCGGGTCTTCGCTATGTGCTCGGCCGCAACGTCTCATCGAATACCATCGTGCTCGAGACGCAAGCGGGCGCCGTGATCATCGACACCTCTCGCCCGCCGGCATCGCGCGCGCATTTCGATCTGCTCCAGAAGGCCGGCGTCACAAAGGCGGCGTATGTCATCCTTACGCATGGACATGGCGACCACACCGGCGGCGTTGCGTTGTGGAAGGGCGCGGGCGCAAAGGTTGTCGCACAGGAATCCTTCGGTGAGTTTCTCGGCTACCAGCGGATGCTTGCTGGCTTCTTTGGCCGCCGCAACGCGGCGCAGTTCCAGTTCGCAGGCAGTGGAGGCGCCGCAGCGCCGGCGCAAACCGGCGGACAGGACGCAGCGGCGCAGCTGAACGCGCCCAGCATTGTGCCGGACATCACGTTCCGAGACACCCTCGATCTCGACGTGGGCGGCGTGAAGCTGCAGCTGATCTCGACGCCGGGCGAGACGCCGGATCACCTCACCGTCTGGGCGCCAAGCCTGAAGGCAGCGTTCGTGGGCGACAATTTCTACGAGTCGTTTCCAAACATGTACACGTTGCGCGGTACCCGGCCACGCTGGCCGATGGACTATATCAATTCGCTGAACAAGGTCCTCGCGCTCGAGCCGGAGATCGTAATCCCGAGCCACGGTCCGGCCATCGTTGGCAAGGAGAATGTTCGTGCGCAGTTCACCAGGATGCGCGATGCGATCGTCTATGTGCACGACGCCGTCCTGAAAGGCATGAACGAGGGCAAGGACGTCCACACATTGATGCGCGAAATCAAGCTGCCGCCCGCACTCGATGTGGGCGAGGGGTACGGCAAGATCTCGTGGTCTGTTCGCGGGATCTATGAAAACTATGTCGGCTGGTTCGATGGCGATCCGGCGAGCATGTTTCCGGAGTCCCGGAGCAGCGTTTCAAATTCGCTGATCAGGCTCGCCGGCGGCCCTGGAGCAGTCGCCCGCGAGGCGATGAAGCTGGTCGGCGAGGGCAAGCTGGTCGAGGCCCTGCACATGACGTCGATCGGTCTTGAAGGCGCGCCCGGCGACAAGGATGTGCTGCGCGCGCGCGTGGCCGCGTTCGAGGCGCTGGTGAAGGCATCTAACAATCGCAACGAGTTGGGGTGGCTGAACCAGGGATTGGCGGAAGCCAAAAAGAGCCTGCAGCAGTAGCGGCTGTCTCGACAGCAGAAAGTGCAATGCGCCTTCGCCGGGGATCGGCTGCACGATTTTCATGCCAAGTGTGGGCAGGTCGACGCCTTGCAGCAGGTGTCAGCCCTTGCCTGTGACAACCGGGCTGACGGCAGGGTGCATCTCGTCGATCAGGCCGGCCTGCAGGTATTGCCGGATCTTCGATACGCCGTCGCCGATGTGGATGTCCTTGCCTTTTGCGGAGGCCTTCGCGCGGTCGAACGCGGCGAGGGGACCGTCGGTGCCGACGTGAAACGTCATGCGCGCGCGAATGACTCGCGCGGATCGTGCGTCAGGACGAACAAATCTCAGTCATAGGGCGGGGCATCGCCCCACCAGCCTTTTCAGCTGTGATCCGGCCAGTCGCCGCGTACGGGGCCGAACATGTTGCGGCCGAGGATCCAGGCGCTGACATTCTCGAACGAGCGCTCGGGCATGTCGTTGTCGACGCCGGTTGAGCCGCCGTTTGCGCCGAAGAGCGCGGTGTGGATTTTCCGCGTCGGAAATAACCAGCTGTGGAGCTCAGGACTGTGCTCGCCGAGCAGGCTGTTGAGGCTCTGGTTCGGCGCCGCGCCGTACCTATCGCGCAAGATGGAAAAGCAGTTCACGCGAACTTTGGACGTGTGCGACCCCAACCTTGCCATTGCAAGTCGAGCCTGCGGCACTGTCGGCTGGACACGAAGGAGACGCCTTGGACCCTACAGCCCCATCTGCGTACGGAACTTGCGGCGCAGAAGGTCGATCGGGGCGAGGCCCTGATCGGACTTGAAGTGCCAGAACGTCCACCCATTGCAGGACGGCGCGTTCTGGACGTGGGCGCCCATGCGATGGATCGAGCCGCTGGCGTCTCCATTGGCAAGAGAGCCGTCGGCGCGGACGCGGGCGACGTGGCGGTTCTGCGGGCAGAAGAGGCGGTCGCCGGGGCGGACGAGGCCGTGCTCGACCAGGGCGCCGAAGGGGACGCGCGGTTCTGCCTTCTTGCTCGACTGGACTTCGATGTCCTCGGCGCCGAGCGTGCGGACATTGGCGATGCGGCGGGTAGCGACCTCGATGTAATCAGCATCACGCTCGAGGCCGATGAAGTGGCGCCCGAGAAGCTTGGCGACGGCGCCGGTGGTGCCGGTGCCGAAGAACGGATCGAGGATCACGTCGCCCGGATTGGTGGTGCCGACGATGATGCGGTGGAGCAGGGCTTCGGGCTTTTGCGTCGGATGCGACTTACGGCCGTCTTCGCCCTTCAGGCGTTCGCCACCGGAGCAGATCGGGAAGGTCCACCAGTCGGAGCGGGCCTGGATGTCTTCGTTACCGGCCTTCAGCGCGTCGTAGTTGAAGGTGTATTTCTTCTGCTCCTGGCTACGTGCGGCCCAGATCAGGGTTTCGTGCGCATTGGCGAGACGCGTGCCCTTGAAGTTGGGCATCGGGTTCGACTTGTTCCAGACGACGTCGTTGAGAATCCAGAAACCGAGATCCTGGATCGCGGCGCCGACGCGGAAGATGTTGTGGTAGGAGCCGATCACCCAGATGGCGCCGTCGGGCTTCAATATGCGGCGGGCGGCCTTTAGCCAGTTGCGCGTGAATTCATCGTATGCGGCGAACGAGGCGAACTTGTCCCAGTCGTTATTGACGGCGTCGACATGCGAGTTGTCGGGCCGGGTGAGGTCGCCGCCGAGTTGAAGGTTGTAGGGCGGGTCGGCGAAGATGAGGTCCACCGAGTTGGGCGGCAGCGCGTTCATCGATTCGATGCAGTCGCCGACCACGATCTGGTCGAGTGGCAGCTTGGGCGGCGTCAGTAACTTCGCGGCGAGCGCCGAAGCAGCTTTCGCTTTCGTGTTCTTCTGAACCTGCGGGTCGATCGTCTTGATCGCCATTGTGATGTCTCACGCAACGCCCGGACGGGACTGAAGCAGTTAGATTCGCTGACCCGGGTAAATAAGCTGTTGAGTCAATGATTAAGCGAGCATTTACCATAATGGGCGCGAAGGATCCGGGCGCTATTCCAGCAGCCAGCGGAGTTCTTCGGTCCGGGTGCGGGCCAGCATCGCGAAACAGGTGGCGACGACGGCCGGTCGCATCGATCCACCATAGTTGGCCAGCCCTGCTGCAGAGCAGAAATCGGCTCGGCTGATGGACCATGCTTGTTGCGACGAGGCAATCAGCAATTCTGCGCCAACGTATGCCGGACCGAGATCCGCGAACGAATGGTCCTGTTCGCGTAACTGCTCGATTACCTGACCGTAGATCGAGGTCATTACTTTGTCGGCCGCCTCGTGCTCCGCGCGGGCGCACATGTTGATTTCCGACTGCGTGAACGGGTCGGTGCAGTTCGGCGCAAAAGATGGCTGGGCGAATGCGGCGGCGTGGCCCGAGCAGGCAAACAGAAGTGCGAGATACGTGGCCGCGCATTTCGTTCGGCCGTTCATGTGGTTGCTCCGTCCCGCGTCTGCAAGCGAAGGCGGATTGTGCGCGCCCGTCAAGGATCATGGAACAGTCCCATCTGACTGCCGGTGTCTTTCGGCGATGGCGCGCGGAACAGGTCGGTGCGAAGAGTTGTGCGTGCGCTATTGAGGCCGAGGCGGCGGGTGGTGTTGCGGAATCGCGCGGCGATCAGCTGGGCGTAGGGGCCGTCGCCGCGCTGGCGGACTTCCCATTCGGAGCGGTAGTCCCGTCCGTTGTGCATACCGCGCAGGAGTGACATCACGCGCCTGGCTCGGTCTGGGTAGTGTGCTTCCAGCCATTCTGTGAACAGGCCAGCGATTTCGAGCGGCAGGCGCAGGAGCACATAGCCCGCGCGCCTTGCGCCTGCATCGGCGGCGGCCTCCAGAAGCTGTTCGAGTTCGGGTTCGTTGAGTGCGGGGATGAGCGGGGCCGTCATAGCCGTGACAGGGATGCCCGCACCTGAGAGTTCGCGCATGGCGTCGAGGCGGCGATGGGGCGTCGCGCATCTTGGTTCCATGATACGCGAGAGCTGGCGGTCGAGCGAGGTGAAGGAGATGGCGACGGAGACAAGGCCTTTCTCCGCCATCGGCGCGAGCAGGTCGAGATCGCGGAGGATCAGCGCAGACTTGGTGATCAGCATCACCGGGTGGTTGAACTCGGACAGCACTTCGAGAATGCCGCGCGCGATGCGCAACTCCTTTTCGAGCGGCTGGTAGATATCGGTGTCGCCGGCGAACTGGATCGGGCTGGGCTTGTAGGTCTTCTTCGATAGCTCGCGTCGGAGGAGGGCGGGGGCGGAGGGCTTCACGAAGATCCTGGTCTCGAAGTCGAGGCCGGGCGAGAGGCCGCGATAGGCGTGGTTCGGGCGGGCGAAACAGTAGATGCAGCCATGCTCGCAGCCCTTGTAGGGATTGATCGTCCGATCGAAGCCGATGTCGGGGGAGGTGTTGTAGGTAATGATGGTCCTGGGCTTCTCGAGGATGGTTTCCGTCTTCAGCGTTTCGGGCTTCTCGTCCTGCAGCCAGCCGTCATCGAAGGGTTCTGCGTACTGACGCTCGAACCGGCCTGAGGCGTTGGAGAGCGCGCCACGGCCGCGCGCCTGGTCGCGCAGTTCGGACCAGTCAGCGGCCAGTGATCGGGATTTCCATCGTTCTTGCGGAGGCATCGATCTGCAGCAGTAACCACGCCCCCAGAAGAGAACAAAACAAAAAATAAAAAAGAACAAAACGGGATTGCCAAGCGGCTCGTCTTGTAGTTCGTTGTGGATGGTCTCCGCAACCGCCGAGCCAAAACGGCCGGTCGAAGAGTCAGGAAACGAGGCCCCGCCCGCAGCTGGTCTCGATCTCCAGGAGGCGGCGGATCGATCTAGCATCGGTCCGCCGCTGGTCCTTTCCCGCGTCTGGCGAGGCATCAATCAGGACGAACGCGGCTGAGCCCGTTAGAGTGTGTACTTGGACGCTTCCCAGACCTCCGCAGGACCACAGGCCGGATGGAAGGAGTCCGCACGGTCGGCACGCGGCCTATAAGCATTGTCGAACTGAAGCTGACGCATGGTTCGGGCAAGAACAAGCAGACCACATTCGACGGCTTGCTTGTGACGCTGGAGCTGCCGCGCGACACCGGGGCAGTGACGGCAGTGGTGTCGGGCGCGGGTGGGCTGGACAATTTTCTCGACCGGCAGAAGGGTCAGCATCGTGAGCGGGTTCGGCTCGAGGATGTCGCGTTCGAGAAGATCTACGAAGTCTAAGGCACGGACCAGGTTGCATCGCGCGCTGGCGGCCGTGGATGCGGTGATCGATCTGGACCATCGCTTCGAGGTGCGGAGCGGGTGACGCGCAGGGGCGTTCTCAGTCGCGTGGCAGCGCCGAGGTGTTGGGCGGTGGCGATCAGGCAACACAGGGTGGGCGGGCCGCGGGCTGAGGTGGGCCCGCGCTCTTGCTTCGACGAACGCGCGCTTTGCGCGCTGCTCAGCGTGAGCGCTGCTTTAGACCTGTGGGATAAGGACGTGGCAACGCCTGCCAGCTGATGCATCGCTGACGCGCGAGGCGCGTGGCGCTCCCGCATCAGCGCAGGATGTCGGTGTGGTGCGCGAAGGCGCGCGCCGGGTTCTGCACCTGGTCCTTGTCCAGCGGATGTGTGCCGTCAGCGCAATTCTGTCGGTGGGGGGCGGCGAGTTCGCGCCCTGCCAGTTTGGGATGTTAGCCGAGTTTTCGCCAAACGCGGACAATGGTTTTCTCCCAACCTCGGCGCCGTTGCGGGGCGCTCACGTCAGTCAGTGTTGACGCCTCCCGCATCTGCCCTGGGAGCGTTACGCCGGCAGGAATTTCAACGCGACGCCGTTGATGCAGTAGCGCAGGCCGGTCGGTCGTGGGCCGTCGTTGAAGACGTGTCCATGGTGGCCGCCACAGCGACTGCAGTGAACCTCGGTGCGCGACATGCCGAGCGTCCAGTCCGTCTTCTCCTTCACGGCGTCCGGGAGCGGCTGGTAGAAGCTGGGCCAGCCGGTGCCGGACTCGAACTTGGTTGCGGAGTCGTAGGCGGGAAGGTCGCACCCGGCGCATGCAAAGATGCCTTTGCGCTTTTCAGCGTTGAGCGGGCTCGAGCCGGGGGTCTCGGTGCTCTCATGACGGAGTACCGCGTAGGCTTCGGGCGAGAGCAGCTTGCGCCATTCGGCGTCGGTGCGCGTGACCTCGAATATCTCCTTCTCGGCGGCTGCCCCGCCGCCAGCGCAGGCCGTGACAAACAGGCCGCCGGCAATGGCGGTTCCTGTCTGTAGCAGGTTGCGGCGCGTGACCATGGCGAATCTCCGGTTGGCTGGCCAAGGCTATACGCTTCAGGGGCCAAGCCGGTTACAGCTACTTCATCAGATGCGTCTTGAACCATCGCGCCGCTGCTTCGCTCGAAATCTCGAACGGCTTGCCACTGTACATCTCGAAGTGGGTGATGTCCGGGACGACGATGTATTCCTTGGGGCCCTTGGCGTCGTCGATCGCGGCCTTGCCGGCGGCGGTGTTGTTGATGAGTTCGTCGAACTCCGCGACGATCACCATGAAGGGGCGCTCGCCGATATTCTTCGCCCATTGCAGCGTGTTGTTCTCGCGATTGGCTTCGAGCATTTCCGAGTCGATCAAGAGCGAACGGGAATAGCCGGTCCACATTTCGGCGCCTTGGCCGGTACGGGCGCGCTTGATGGCGTCCTGCAGGATCTGGCCTGAATAGGTCTGCGGCTTGAGGCCGGTGGGATCGCCGCCGATGCCGGGGATCTGGATGGCGATGGCTTTCACGCGTGCGTCCTGTCCCGCGACGGCGAGGGAGTTGCCGCCGGCATAGCTCGACCCCCAGACACCGATGCGGTCGGGATCGACGCCGGGTTCGCCCTGAATGAAGGAGATCGCGTTGCGATAATCCTCCTGCTGGTCGGCGGCGTCGAGCCTGGTGCGCTTCACCCAGACGGTGGCGTTGTTGATGATGGTATGGCGGGTCTCGTCCTTCTCCATGCCGCCGCCAAGATCGACGGGCGAGATCAGGCGCACATTGCCGGAGGAGTTGCCCCAGCCGCGATAGTCGATCGTCATTGCGACGAGGCCGTGCTTGGCGAAGGCGGCGGCGTATTTCTCGATCGAGACGTGGCTGCCCGCCCAGCCCTGACCCATGACAATGGCGGGTCTCTTCTCCGTGGCGTCGAAGCCTTTTGGGTAGAAAATCTTGCCGTAGCAGGGGACGCCGTCGGAATAGTAAACGATCTCCTTCGTCGTGACGCCTTCGGGCATGGTGTAGGCGTAGTCGGATGCGGCGAGGCCTTTCTTGGCGACGGGCTTGCCGGTGCGCGGATCGTTACCGACGACGGGGCTCTCCGGCTTGGGCGGCGGCGTTGGGATTGCGACCGTGGTCTCGACCCTTGGCGGATTGGCCGAAGGCTTTTCAGGATGAACCATGGTTCCGCCCTGCTGCATCATCAGCAGGACGACGAGCGATGCGGCGGTGGTGATCATGGGCGGTCCCTCCCGGATGCGGCGTTGTTCTCACGCCTGTGGGAGGGAGGTTAGCCGACGACGCAGGAGGTGCAACTCACGTGCGCGAGTGCGGCTACTGGCGCTGAAGCCCCTTCATCACTTCCTGCATGATCACTGCGCTACATTTCTCCTCATGTGCAGGGATCTCGGCGTCGTTCGGCGTGACCTTGCCTTCGATCACCGCCTTGCACCATTCGGGGCTGCCGGGCCCTGGGCTGCATGCAGCGGCGAGTGTGGCGGTGGCGGCGAGAAGTCCGATCATCCGGATAGACATGATTGCAGTCCCCCACGAGCCTGATCGCCCATGACCGAAGCGTCGCTTGCGGATCGTCAACACGTCAACGCGCCAGGCGTCAGAGGCTTTCCCCGCGCTTCACGCCGAGCTCGTCGCAGAGTTTGGCGATGGCGCGGAGGTCGTCCCAGGCTTTGGATTTGTCCTCGGGACGGCGGAGCAGGTAGGCGGGATGCAGCATGGGGATGCAGGGGATCGCGGCGAGGCCTTCCTGCTGGTAGCTCAGCTTGCGGCCGCGCAGCTTCATGATGCCGTCGTCCTTGCCGAGCATGGCGCTGGTGGCGAACTTGCCGGCGGTGAGGAGAAGCTTCGGCTGCTTGAGTTCGATCTGGCGCAGCAGGAACGGGGCGCACATCTGCATCTCGACGGGGGATGGGTCGCGGTTGCCGGGCGGGCGCCAGTAGATCAGGTTCGTGATGTAGACGCTCTCCTGCCGGCTGAGGCCGATGCTGGCGAGCATCCTGTCGAGCAATTGTCCGGCGCGGCCGACAAAGGGGAGGCCGCGGGCGTCTTCCTCGGCGCCGGGGGCCTCGCCGACGATCATGATCTCTGCCGCATAGGCGCCGTCGCAGACGACGGTGGTCTTGGCAGCCTTCTTGAGGGGGCAGCCGTCATACTGTTCGACGATGGCGCGAAGCTCCGCGAGTGAGGTGGCCTGGGCGGCGAGGCGCCTGGCGTCGTTGATGGGGTTGTTGTTCAGCTTGCGGGGCGCGCCGCGCGGGGCGGCGGGCATGTCGGGCGTGCGGGCGATGGCGGGAGCGCGGGTTGGCGCGGCGGCGCGCGGGGCCGCAGCGCCCGGTGGACGCCATGTCCGCAGGGCGCGCGCTTCCTCCAGGCCCATATCGGTCCAGAAATCAGCCAGAGCCCTCAGCGCCAAAAGACTGGGGGCCATTTCGGATTGGGGGTGCGTCATGCCGCCCTTTGACTCCGTGCTTGTTGCATCTGATCCATGAGGCTAACTAGCCTGCAGGTACAGGGATTTCCGCTCAGGATCGATTCATGGGTCGATTCCTTCGGGGCATTCGGAGACTGTTATAATGACTGAGGCCGTCGAGCGGGAGTCCATGGATTTCGACGTGGTCATCGTGGGCGCAGGGCCCGCTGGCCTCGCTGCGGCGATCCGCATCAAGCAGATGGCGGCCGAGACCGGAAATGACGTTTCGGTTGTCGTGCTGGAGAAGGGGTCGGAAGTCGGCGCGCATATCCTGTCGGGGGCCGTGATGGACCCGCGCGCGATGGACGAGCTGATCCCGGACTGGAAGGAAAAGGGCTGCCCGTTCGAGACGCCGGTGACCAAGGACACGTTCCTGGTACTGGGCGAGATGGGGTCAGTTTCTCTGCCCGTCTTTCTGATGCCGCCGATGCTGCACAACCACGGCATGTATATCGGCTCGCTGGGCAGCGTGACGCGCTGGATGGCGCAGCAGGCTGAAGCGTTGGGCGTGGAAATCTATCCAGGGTTCGCGGCGTCGGATCTCACTTACCGTGAAGACGGCTCCATCAAGGGCGTCGTCGCGGGCGTGATGGGGATCGAGAAGAGTGGCCAGCCGGGGCCGAACTATTCACCGGGCATGGAACTCAATGGCAAGTATGTGCTGATCGGCGAGGGCGTGCGCGGTTCGCTGGCCAAGCGCCTGATCCGCGACTTCAAGCTCGACAAGGATAGCCAGCCGCAGAAGTACGGCATCGGCATCAAGGAGCTGTGGCAGGTTCCAGCCGAGCAGCACAAGCCGGGCTTCGTGCAGCACACATTCGGATGGCCGCTGGGCAATTCGACGGGCGGAGGCACGTTCATGTACCATTTCGGCGATCGCTATGTGGCGATCGGGCTGGTGGTGCACCTCAACTACAAGAATCCCTGGCTGTCGCCATTCGAGGAGTTCCAGCGATTCAAGCATCACCCCGAGGTGTCGAAACATCTCGTGGGCGGCTCGCGTATTTCCTACGGCTCGCGTGCGATCACTGAGGGCGGCTGGCAGTCCATTCCAAAGCTGACCTTCCCGGGCGGCGCGCTGATCGGGTGTTCGGCGGGCTTCGTGAACCTGCCGCGCATCAAGGGCAGCCACAACGCGATGAAGACCGGCATGCTGGCGGGCGAAGCTGCTTTCGCGGCTGTTGTCGATGGACGTCAGGGCGACGAGCTGACGGCTTACGCGCAGGCGTTCAAGGCGAGCTGGGTGGCGAAGGAGCTGAAGGCTGTCCGCAATGCGAAGCCGCTGTGGAC
>JBMOGP010000013.1:0-14919 GCA_049318285.1 Hyphomonadaceae bacterium | reverse complement strand
CTGCCCAACGCCAGCCGCCACCGACGCCACACTGATGCCGATAAACACGCCCCACACGCCAAGGCCCAGCCCGCCCGGAACACTCTCCGGACCGAAAGCCAGCCACACGCAAAGCGGAAGCATCAACACGATATAGCTCCCGACATGGATGAGCGTCGGCAGCCACACCACACCCTGCGCGCGCAGGCCCATCGCGCCCACCACCTGCAACCCGTCGAACAGCGTAACCGCCGCTGCGAACGCCAGCATCAGCGCCAGCGTCGGCATCAGGCTTGTCGACTGCGCCCCGCCGCTTGCCTGCGCCTCAGGCCCGGTCAACAGCCAGTGCGCGACCACATCCTTCGACGCCACGAGGATCACGGCCAGCACGAGCCCAACCGCAATGGCGGCCACCACGCCAAGCCGCGACGCCTCGCGAACACCCAACCCGTCCTTGCGGCCAAAGCGTTCCGCCACGCGCACGCTCGTCGCGGTGCCCATGCCCATGTAGATCATGAAGATCACACCCATCATCTGGACGGCGAGACCATAGACAGTGCCGGCGTCGATCGACACCAGCGTCGCGATCACGAAGGTCAGGTTGAACGCGCCCCATTCGGCGGCGTTGGCGATACCGGTACCGATCCCGACCTTGTTCTGCCGGATGAATTCGCCCGGAGGTCCCTTCGGCGAAGGTTTGAAGGCGGGCGTCATCAGCGCGATGATCACGAGGAAGCACGCCATCATGAAGAAGCGCGACCCCGTCGTCGCCCAGGCTACGCCCACCGCGCCGTACTGCGGCACCAGTACCAGGTCGAGCACGAGGTTCAGCAACACTGCGGTCATCGACACGGCAGTGAC
Organism: Hyphomonadaceae bacterium; assembly: GCA_049318285.1. Lineage (GTDB taxonomy): Bacteria > Pseudomonadota > Alphaproteobacteria > Caulobacterales > Hyphomonadaceae > UBA7672. The sequence goes on along the minus strand of JBMOGP010000013.1, from coordinate 14,079 downwards.
AAGATTGGGCTTCCGCAACGCCTCCAGATACATCGAGCACGCCATCGCCAGCATGTGCCCGACCGTTCCATAGGCCAGAATTTCTGTGGTCTGCCTGATTGGCGCCACAAGCTCCTCGCCGAATCCGAGAACCCGCAGCAGCGGCTCAGCGATCAGCAACACAATCGCTGTCGCTACCAGGCCATAGAGCGCGCCAACCCACAGCCCCCTGCGCAGGATACGGCCTGTCTCCTCCGCCTTGCCCGACCCGCTCAGCTCCGCCGACATGACCGACACGCCCAGCATGAGCCCCATGCCGAATCCCATCGTCACGCCGCTCGGCAACCAGCCGTTGAGGACCAGCGGCAACTGCCCCGGCGCGTGCTGCGCCAGCACGACGGCGTCCGTCAGCCCCATCAGCATGAACGACGCGCGCGACATCGCCACCGGCACGGCCAGGCGCGTCAGGTCGAGAATTTCGCTAGGCCGCGCCCATGCAGGCAGGCGCGCGCTCATCGACGCCTTGAGGGTCATGGGGGTCTCCATCGCGCATCTTCCGTGCGCGTCTGGTTCGCGTTTCCGGGGAGCGCTTAATCCTCCGACGGTGCCCAGTCGTCAACAGGCCGGAATCTCGCCGCGCCCGGCACCCGCTCGAAAGCCGCGCCTTCGGCCTCGTCCAGCAGCGGAATTATCGTTGGGTCATAGTTGGCAATCGTGTTCACGTCATAGATGCCGTGGTTTTCCGCCTCGTCCATGTAGTCCTGGTCCTCCAGGCCCGACATGAAGCGCCAACCGCTATCCTGCGCGGTCTCCGGCTTCTCGCGATACATGAAGCCCACGCGCTTGCCGTGACGCGTAATCATGTCCGTGGCGATGCACGCCCCGCGCCCGATGGCGAGCGGCTTGATCTCCTCGGTCTTCAACTTGAACTTCTTGGCCATCAGCTCATCCACATGAGGCTTGCGCAAAAGCCCTACCGCGCGCAGTCCATCACGACCTCGTCAATATCGACAAGATGCAGCGTGGGTCCGGCGAATGTTGCGGTGTTGGTCAGCGTGACGTTTACCATCGATCCGTCGAGCATGTCCTGCGCAATATCCAATGCCTGGTCGCCGCCAAAATCGGCATAGGTCGCCGTCATGCGCGTCAGCACCTCATCGAGACGGTCGCCGACGAGATTCCACGTGCCGACGCCTTCCGCGACAATCTTGATGTTCATACCGTCAGACTCGCCGAACACCATCAGCGTCATCGTGCTGGTTCCGTCGCCAGCGTAGCTCTGCTTGGAGATGACGTTCAGCCCATCAGTTAAAGAGCTGCACACCCACGTTCCGCCGGCGAGCTGTGCGCCTGACGACGGCGTCTGAGCAAAGGCCGTCCCGGCGAGCATGCACGATAGGGCAGCAGTTGCGATCAGTTTCAGCATTCTTCGTCCCCGTTGAAGTCGTCCCTAGCGCTTACAGGTCGTTATGATGCCGTCCTCGGTGGTCGAGACGAAGGAATTCTCACCAAACGTGACCGCCGTGGTCGAGGACTCCCCCACCACGCCGTCGATCATCGGCTGCACCAGCGAGCCGACCATGTCCTTGTCCATGTCCTGCCCGGCCATCTTGGCCGACGTCAGCTTCATCGCGGTGACCTTTTCGGTCATCGTCCCGTCCGCGTTGAAGCCCCAGGTCGAATCCGCGTCCGACGTCAGCGAGATCTTGACCGCGCCTGCGTCCACTTCGATTTTTGAGGAACTCGTCGCCAGCCCATCGGCGCGGTAGTCGAACACGCCGCTTATGACGATATTGTCGGTGTCCGTCGTGCAGGTCCACTTGCCGACCATCTTCTGCTGCGGCGTCTGCACGGCGGGGGCTGAGCTGCACGCCGCGACGAAAGCGAACGCCAGCGTCCCGATTGCAATCCGAACCATGCGCGCTGCTCCTGCAGACCGAATCTTACAATTGATGGCGATACGCCCGGCTGGCCCTCAAGTCTACCGCGCCAGACCACGGCTCACGGACACTTCACCCGTGGCACGAACATCGCGCCGTTGACGACGTTCAGCGTGCCTCCGTCGGCGGACAGCTCCAGCCGGATCGACCCACCCCATTCCTGTCCAGGCCTGGTGAAACGCCCGAGCACGCGCGCCGCAGTCTCGCCGTCCGGCGCGACGCCGGTGACGGCTACCTTCGTGTTTTCCATCGCAACTTCAGTCGGCGTCACCGTTACCGCGTTGGGTCCACCCTGTCCGCAGTCACCCAGGCTGGCATCCCACTTGCCCACAAACAGAGCGGGCACTTCGGACAGCGTCACTTCAGGCGGCGGCGGCTCGCAGGCAGCCAAGGCGACAAGCAGCGGTCCCATGATCCAACGTACAGCCAGATTTTCACTCGCGCGCTGCTCCAATACCGTCTGTCCCTGTGCTTGCTGCAATGAGCCGTCGACTTAAAACGCCCTACCGTTTCGCCGCCAGCTTCTCCGCCAGCTGGAACGACAGCTCCAGCGCTTGCTCATTGTTCAGCCGTGGATCACAATGCGTGTGGTAGCGGTCCTGGAGCTCCATCGCCGTGATCTCGCGTCCGCCGCCGGTGCACTCGGTCACATCCTGCCCGGTCATCTCGAGATGGATGCCCCCGGCATGCGCGCCTTCGCTTTCGACGACGTCGATGAAGTCATTCACTTCCTTCAGGATGCGCTCGAACGGCCGTGTCTTGTAGCCGCCCGCCGTCTTTTCCATGTTGCCGTGCATCGGGTCCGACGACCAAACAACCTTACGGCCATCGCCCTGCACCGCCCGCACCAGTTTCGGCAGACCATCCGCGACCTTGTCCGAACCAAAGCGCGCAATCAACGTCAGTCGCCCCGGAATGTTGTCCGGATTGAGAATATCGATCAGCCGCAGCAACTCGTCCGGCGGAAGGCTCGGTCCGCACTTCAGGCCGATGGGATTGCGCACGCCGCGACAGAACTCGACATGCGCGCCATCCGGCTGCCGCGTGCGGTCGCCGATCCAGATCATGTGCGCCGACGTGTCATAGAACTCGCCAGGACGCGTCGAATCCTCGCGCGTCATCGCCTGCTCATAGCCGAGCAGCAGCGCCTCGTGACTGGTATAGAAATCCGTCTGCGATAGTGCGGGCGTCGTCTCAGGCGTGATGCCGCAAGACTCCATGAACTCCATCGCGTCCGTGATCCGCGCCGCCATCGCGCGATACCGGTCAGCGGTCGGCGAGGCTTCCACAAACCCCAGCATCCAGCGATGGATGTTGTCGAGGCTGGCATAGCCGCCCTGGGCAAATGCCCGCAGCAGGTTCAGCGTCGCCGCCGATTGCAGGTAAGCCTGCAACAGACGCTGCGCATCAGGCGTGCGCGCCTCAGCCGTGAATTCCATTCCGTTGATATTGTCACCGCGATAGCTCGGCAGCGTCACGCCATCGATCGTCTCCGTCGGCGCCGAGCGGGGCTTGGCGAACTGTCCGGCAATCCGCCCGACCTTCACGACCGACTTCTTGCCGGCGAACGTCAGCACCACCGCCATCTGCAGGATCAGGCGGAACGTGTCGCGGATATTGTTCGGATGGAATTCCTTGAAGCTCTCCGCGCAATCGCCGCCCTGCAGCAGGAAGGCCTTGCCCTCGGCCACATCGCCCAGCCGCGCCATCAGTGTCCGGGCTTCGCCAGCAAACACCAGCGGCGGATAGCTGGTCAGCTGTTTCTCGACAAGAGCCAGCTTGTCCATGTCCGGGTAATCCGCGGGAATATGCATGGCCGGCTTCCGCCGCCAGCTATCGGGAGACCAGCCAGCAGGCCCAACGCCTGATCCATCCGAAGGGCTCATGTCGCCGCCTGCTCCAATCGAACCCGCGCGTGTCTGCACATCGCCAAAGCCCGCATCAATCCGGTCGTCACGCATAACTCACGCTCTCGTCTACAAACCTAAGCAAGACGTTCCGCGATCTGGACCGCGTTCAGGGCCGCGCCCTTCAGCAGCTGATCGCCCGAAATGAACAGGGCCAGCGAATGCCCTGTCGGGTCAGAGATATCTTCCCGGATGCGTCCCACCAGCACATCATTCTGCCCGCCCGATTCAATCGGCATCGGGAAGTGGTTCTTCTCGCGATCGTCGACAACCTTGACGCCCGGCGCCCTGGACAGGAGCGCCCGCGCCGCATCCGCCGAGACCTTCGAGTCAAACTCCGCCGTGATCGCCATCGAGTGCGCCCGCAGCACTGGCACACGTACGCAGGTCACGCCAACGCGCAGCTCCGGCAGCCCCATGATCTTGCGCAGCTCGGCCACAACCTTCTGCTCTTCGCCGTTATAGCCGTCTGCGCCAATCGCGGTGTTGTGGCTGAACAGGTTGAAGGCATACGGGTGCGGCAGCACGCGCGGCTGATAGGTCTCACCCTTCAGGTAAGCGCGCGTGGATTCTTCCAGCTCGTCCATCGCTGGCCTGCCGGCCCCCGACGCCGACTGATAGGTCGATGCAATGACGCGCGTCAGCTTGCCCGCCTGGTGCAGCGGCCAAAGCGCCATCACCATGATCGCGGCAACGCAGTTCGGATTGGCATAGACCTTCTGGGCCGGCGAGATCAGCTCGCCATTCACCTCAGGCACAACCAGCGGCACCGACACATCCATGCGGAACGCCGAAGAGTTGTCGATGGCATAAGCCCCTGCCTGTGCGGCGATCGGGACATACTGCTTCGAGATATCGCTCTCGGAGGCGAACAGCACGACATCGCAGCCGGCGAACGCGTCCTCCGTCAGCACCTGCATCTCGACGTCCTTGCCGCGAAACTTGAACCGCTTGCCAGCCGAGCGCTCGGACGCGAACGCCCTGAGCGTGCCTGTCGGAAACTGCGACACCTCGAGGCAGCGCAGCATCTCTGCGCCAACCGCGCCTGTGGCGCCGACCACGGCGACGGTCTTCGCACCAACATCCACGCTTGAGCTACGCTCTGCGGTCTGGCTGGCCTGGGTCACGGGGTCGTCTCCTCTTGAGCCGGGAGACGGGGCGATCTCTGCCCCATCCGTTGTCCGGCGGGGCTGGTCGGCGGGCTTCTGGCTAGTTCGTAACAGCCAAGCGCGCCATCAGCCCCGACGGGGTAATGGTCTTCCAGTAGCGCTTGAAAAAAGAACCTTGCATGGGACCGAGTTTCTACGCGGGTCACCCCACAAGGTCAATCCGTGCAAGCCAGAGCGCGGTTCAGACCATTCCGCAGCAAAGTTAACCCCTCCGGGACGGCCCGACCTGCGCACGCCAGCGCTTTGGACAGCGGCGGCGCGGCACGGAGCGACGCCGGGTGTGGGGGAGAATCAGAAATCTTCCTGCACGATTTCAACCACTGCCTCCAAAGACCCGGGGGAAACAGTGAGGCCAGCCCGGCGGCGCAAAGCCTAATTTGGCCTGCCCCGATGACACGCGCACGAACCGCAGGCTGCGGCGCCCTGACCCCGCCGCCTCGCGATCGCGGGAGCGATACGGTGCTGATGTCTTTCCTGAGCCTCATGCAAGGCGCACGCACAACGCTTGGGATGTGGCGGAGGCAAGGACAGCGTGACTGGCGCACGCAATCCAAGATCTCCGCCCCGCCCCAGGCGACGCCCGGCAGTCACCTCCAGGAATCCCGCCCAACTCATGGCGTAGCTCTCGGCCATGTGGCGAGAATCTCCGTTGGTGCACAGCGAGGACCTGCAAACGATCCCCATCTGACCCGCGCCCGCTGCGCGTATCGTGTGCGCGGCTCCTCCCCCGTTCATCCTGTTCGTGTCGAAGGACGGGGGAGGACAACCCAGCCCACGCCTGAGCAGCAGCGCACGCCACCGACATCAACCCCGCCGCACCGCGGGAGGGATCGGGGCCGCGCGCCCTCCCCCTCGCGCGCCAAACCCGCTAGCATCAGCGAAGATGCGCGACCCCGTCCTCTTCCCCTTCTACAATGACCTGTCGAGCCTCCCCGGCGTCGGCCCGAAACTGCGGCCGGTTCTCGCGCGCCTGATCGGCGGCGAGACCTGGCTCGACCTGATCTTCCACCTGCCCGTCAGCTGGATCGATCGCCGAAACCGGGCCACGATCGACGAAGTCCAGGTCGGCGAGATCGCCACCATCACAGGCACGGTCGACAAGATCGATCACGCCCGCCTGAAATTCCCAGCCCGGATCCGCCTGCGCGACGACAGCGGCTTCATCACGCTTGCCTACTTCCACGCCAATCGCCAATGGCTCGAAAAGACCTTCGAGATCGGCAAGACAATCATCGCATCGGGCAAGATCGGCGACTTCCAGGGCGGCCGCCAGATCGTCCACCCCGATCACGTTCTCGGCGCGGACAAGGACGACGAACTCCCCGAAGTCGAACCGGTCTACCCGATGACGGCGAACATTACGCCGAGGCAGATCCGTAAATTCATGTCGGCGGCGCTCGGCGGCATCCCCGATCTCGACGAGTGGATCGATCCGCACCTGATGAAGCGCAACAACTGGCCCGGCTTCAAGCAGGCGCTGCTTCGCCTGCACCAACCAAAAGTCTACGACCCGGACGGTTTCGAGACAGCACGCCAGCGCCTCGCCTATGACGAGGCACTTGCCCGCGAGATGGCGATGGGTCAGGCCCGCCTCGCCCGCGAACGTCGCCATTCGCGGCCCATCCCACGCGCTGTCGGCGTCGAGAAACAGATCGTCGAGGCGCTTCCCTTCAAGCCGACGCGCGCCCAGATGGATGCCTACAAGGACGTTGCCACCGACATGGGCCGCCCCATTCCGATGCGCCGCATGATCCAGGGCGATGTCGGCTCGGGCAAGACGCTCGTCGCTGCCCTCGCTGCAGCACAGGTCTCCGCCGACGGCGGCATCACGGCCTTCATGTCACCAACCGAAATCCTCGCGCGGCAACAGGCCGAAGCCATCGGCCGCTTCCTCGCCCCTGTCGGCATCCGCGTCGCGGCTCTTACAGGCCGCGACAAGGGCGCAGCGCGCGAAGCCATCCTCAACGATGTCCGCGCCGGCAAGATCCAGGTCCTCTCCGGCACGCAGGCGCTCTACCAGTCGGACGTCGACCTGCCTGAACTCTCGCTCGTCGTCATCGACGAGCAGCACCGCTTCGGGGTCGCCGACCGTCTGAGGCTCACAGCCAAAGGCGCATCGCCCCACATGCTGGTCATGAGCGCAACCCCGATCCCGCGCACCATGGCGCTGGCCGTGCACGGCGATCTCGACATCTCCGTCATCGGCGAAAAACCTGCCAACCGACAGGAAGTCGTGACCGCCGCGGCGCCCGACACGCGCATCGACGACGTGATCGAGGCCGTCTCCCGCGCTGTCGACCGCGGTGAACGCGCCTTCTGGATCTGTCCCGCCGTCGATAGCGAAGACGCCGGCGACGCCTCCGCCATCCAGCGTCGCGATGTTCTTGCAGGCTACATCAACGCCCCGGTGGAACTCGTCCACGGCCGCATGCCGGCGCAGGATCGCGATGCAGCGCTCGAAAAACTCCGCACCGGTGAAGCGCCCATCCTCGTCGCCACCACCGTCATCGAAGTCGGCGTCGATGTCCCTGAAGCGACCATCATGGTGATCGAACACGCGGAAAAATTCGGCCTTGCCCAGCTCCATCAGCTGCGGGGCCGCGTCGGCCGCGGCGACAAGGCGTCCAGTTGTCTCCTGCTCTACCAGTCTCCACTTACCGAAAGTGGCAAAGAACGCCTCGATGTCCTTCGCAGGACCACTGACGGGTTCGAGATCGCCGAAGCCGACTTTCGCCTCCGCGGCCCCGGCGATCTTCTAGGCCTGCGACAGTCGGGCCTCCCCGCATTCCGCGTTCTCGAACTCGCACGCGACGCGAACCTGATCGAAACGGCGCGCACAGACGCCAGGTCAGTCCTGATGGCCGACCCCACCCTCGCCGGCGCACGCGGCGCCGCCGTCCGCCGCGCGCGCGATCTCTTTGCGCCCCGCATCGCAGACATGGTGGCCGAGAGCGACTGACCGGAGGCTTCAACGCATGCCCGCAAAGCCTATCTCAATCCGCATCGACGCAACGAGCGAAGTCTCCGCACTGATGGACAGGCCTCGGGACGCGAATGCCCTGCTGGTCCTGGCTCACGGCGCCGGCGCGGGCATGACCCACAGGCACGTGGCCGCCACAGCCGAAGGCCTCGCCACACGCGGCATCGCTGTCCTGCGCTTCAACTTTCCCTACATGGAGAGAGGCTCGAAGCGTCCGGACAGTCCGGCCGTAGCGCACGCCGCGATCCGCGCAGCAGTCGCCAGGGCGACAAAGCTGGCAGGTGATCTTCCTGTCTTCGCGGGCGGCCGCTCCTTCGGCGGACGCATGACGTCACAAGCGCAGACAGAGGAGCCACTGCCCGATGTGCGCGGCCTCGTCTTCTTCGCATGGCCGCTCCACCCTTCCGGCAAACCGGGCACAGACCGCGCGGAGCACCTGTCAAAGGTGAAGCTGCCAATGCTGTTTCTGCAGGGGACGGCCGATACGCTGGCCGAGGCGAACATTCTGAAGCCGGTCGTTACCAGTCTCGGCAAGCGCGCAACACTTCACCTGGTTGAACACGCCGACCACTCCTTCCACGTCCCCGTCAGGACAGGGCGAAAGGATGCAGCTGTCCTCGATGAAATCCTCGACGTGGCGCGCGACTGGATGCTGAAGCACGCGCAGGCCTAGAGCCTGCGCGTCTACTTCCCCTGGACACTCCGCAGCCCCGCCTCGACCTGATCGGCAGAGCGAATGCCGAAAGAGATCACCAGCCTCGCGGCCTTCTCGACCGGCATGTCCAGCGGCCTGATCCGCTCAGGGGTTACGAACACAAGCTGTCCCATCGCTGGGTTCGGCGAAGACGGCACCAGGACGCCGATCACATCCGGCGCCTGCGCCAGGACTTCAGCGTCCGGCGTCCGGCTGGTGATGAAGCCGATCACCCAGAGCCCCTTTCCAGGATACTCGACCAGCACCGCTTCCTTGAAGGACGATGAATCGTTCGCCGCGATGGTCTCCACCACCTGCTTCAGGATCGAGTAGATCGAGCGCACCAGCGGCACGCGGGCGAGCAGCAGTTCGCCCAGCCGCAGGGCCTGCTGACCCGCAAGATTGGTGATCAGCGCGCCCAGCAAAGTCAGGAAAATCACTGCCGTGATGATGCCGAGCCCGGGCAGTTCGAAGCTGAGATACGTCTCGGGATTCCATGCCTGCGGGATCAGCGGCACGATGTGCGTGTCGACAAGGACGACAACGCTCCACATCAGCCAAAGCGTGATCGCCAACGGCGCAGCGACGACGGCGCCGGCGAGGAACCAGTTCCTCAGACGAGTCAGCACGCCGCTCGGCTTGCGGGGCGGTTGTGGCGATGGGTGGTCCACCGGCATGGCTTCACTCCGCCGGTATGCTTGCTTGATTCGGGGGCATCATGGTCCCGGATCAATCGTCGCGGTTCAGACGTCCGCGGCGAGGCGGGCTGTCACGATCTTGCCGGGCTTGCGCGGCGGCTCGCCCTTGGGCAGCGCATCGACGGCGTCCATGCCGCTGACCACATTGCCCCACACGGTGTATTTCCTGTCGAGGAACGCCGCATTGTCGAGACATATGAAGAACTGGCTGTTGGCCGAGTTGGGGTTGTTGGAGCGCGCCATCGAGCAGACGCCGCGCTGGTGACTGACGTCGTTGAACTCGGCGCGCAGGTCGTCCTTCTCCGAACCACCCATGCCAGAGCCGGTGGGATCGCCGCCCTGCGCCATGAAGCCGTCGATCACGCGGTGAAAGACGACGCCATCATAGAAGCCTTCGCGCGCAAGTTCCTTGATCCGCTCGACATGCAGCGGCGCCTTGTTCGGCAGCAGCTCGATCGTGACGACGCCGGTATCCAGCGTGAGGATCAGGGTGTTCTCTTTGTCAGCGCTCACGGGTTCGGCCTTTCGATGACGGTTTCGACGGGCGGCAGGTAGCACGCGTCGAACGGGTCGGATACCTTGATGTCGGCAGCCTTCGCCATGAATTCCGGTCCATCCGTGCGGCGCACATAGACGGTGGATTGCTTGTTTGCCGGCAGGTCGGCGACGATCACCGCCCTGGTCAGCACGTCTGCGGCGCCTGGAGGCAGAACGCCGTTTTCACCTTCGTCGCCGGTCTTGATTGCGCGGATCGTGTCGACCCCGGATACGCTCCACCCCCAGGTCGTATACTTGGCATCGAGCCCCTCTGGCCCGACGCGCGGCCGGCGCATCAGGAAGAATTGTGTCGTCGCGCTGTTAGGATCATTTGTGCGCGCCATCGAGGTGACGCCGGAGCAATGCAGCATCCACGTCCGCGCCACGGCGGGATAGGATATCATCGCCAGTTCGTCGGGCTGGCCTTGCACGAGCACGCCATCGAGATAGCCGAGCCTGAACCCATCAGGCGTCGTACCGATCCAGGTGACCTTCTGTTTTGCCGGGTCACGCTGCCAGGTGAATTCCCCCCGCAGCGCCGGATACTCCACCTGCGGATAGACCAGCGACGTGTCGCCGCCCTGCGCCATGAAATCGTCGATCACACGATGGAAGGGAACCTTGTCGAAATGCCCGGCCCGCGCGATCTTCCTGATCTGTGCGACATGGGTCGGCGCAACATCAGGGCGAAGCTCCACCAGAACGTCCTGACCGTTGATCGTCAGCTGCAGCAGGTTCTCGGCAGGCACCTTGCGCCAGTTGGCCGGATCGTCAGCCGGCCCGGCCCAGGCGGCGCCGGCAAAGGCCAGAGAGGCCGCGGCAGCAGCCCCCATCAGCATGTTTCGAAGCATGTCTACTTGCCCTTCTTGACGCCGAACTTGGCGAGCAGCCGCGCGTGTACCGCTGCAGGGACGAATAAATCGGCGTTTCCGCCCAGCCGCGCAATCTCTTTTACCAGTCGCGAGGAAACGGCCTGATGATGCGGGTCCGCCATCAGGAAGACCGTCTCGATCTCGTCATTCATCTGCTGGTTCATCGCGACCATCTGGAACTCATACTCGAAATCCGAGACCGCCCGGAGCCCCCGGATGATCACCTGAGCACCGCACTGCTCGGCGAAATGCATCAGCAGATTGTCGAAAGGCCGGGCTTCGATTTCGACGCCGTTGGCGAGCTTCTGCGCCTCCTCCAGAACCATCTCCGTCCGCTCCTCGAGGGAGAAAAGTGGCCCCTTGCCATCGTTGATCGCGACGCCGATCACCAGCTTGTCGACCAGCTTTACTGCCCGGCCGATGATATCAAGGTGACCATTCGTGATCGGGTCGAAGGTACCGGGGTAAAGCCCGATACGTTTCGATGGCCGCCGGGCCAGCGCGGACCGCGCCGCTGCCGTGCCGCGTACGGGGCGTGGTTCACCCGCCGCCCGTCTTTCCGGCCGTCTCGTCACCGCTCTGGTCCTCCAGTCTCTCCACAGAGACGACTCGCTCCCCCGCCGCTACACGCAGCACGCGAACCCCCTGCGTCGCACGACCCGCGATGCGGATCTGATCGACAGCGCAACGTATCAATTGCCCGGCGTCTGTCACCACCATGATTTCGTCCGACCCGTCGATCGGGAAGGACGCCACCAGCTTCTGGCCCTTGGACAGGCGGTGGGCGATCAGCCCCTTCCCGCCACGGCCCGTGCGGCGATAATCGAACGCAGACGCGCGCTTGCCCATGCCTTCATCGGTGATCGTCAGGATGAATTGCTCAGCCACCGAAAGCGCCCCGAAACGCTCTTCGGTCAGCTCGATCTCGCCATTGGATTCGGCATCCGGGGCCGGCGCCGTCTCGTCGCCATCTGCCGACGCGTCTTCTTCAACCTCGACATCCTCGACGATCTCGTCGCCCTCGGCGCGACGCGCAGCGTTTGCCCGCTTGAGGTAGGCGCGCGCTTCGGCAGGTGTGACATCGATCTTGCCCAGCACGCTCATCGCGATCAGCGCATCGCCGGCGCCCAGCTTGATGCCGCGCACGCCGGTCGAGGTCCGGCCGGTAAACACGCGCACCTGCTCCACAGGGAAGCGGATGCACTGACCCAGCGCGGTCGTCAGCAGAACGTCATCCTCCGGCGTGCAGATCTGCACATCGACGATGGCGTCACTGTCGTCTTCCAGCTTCATGGCGATCTTGCCGGCGCGGTTCACTGACAGGAAGTCCGTCAGCAGGTTGCGCCGCACGCCGCCCGACTTGGTGGCGAACAGTATGTTGAGCCGAGCGCGTTCTTCCTCGTCCTGCGGCAGCGGCATGACGGACGTGATACGCTCGCCTTCCTTCAGAGGAAGGATGTTGACCAGCGCCTTGCCACGCGCATTCGGCGCGCCGAGCGGAAGACGCCAGACCTTCTGCTTGTAGGCCATGCCCGTCGACGAGAAGAACAGGATCTCGGTGTGCGTGTCAGCGGAGAAGAGCCGGATGACGAAGTCGTTCTCTTTCGTCTCCATCCCGCCGCGACCCTTGCCGCCGCGGTTCTGCGTCCGGTAGGCCGACAGCGCCGTACGCTTCACATATCCGCCATGGGTAACCATGACGACCATGTCTTCCTTCTCGATGAAGGCTTCGTCCTCGAGATCGAGATCGGCTTCCACGAACTCGGACCGGCGCGGCACGCCGAACCTGTCGCGAATATCCTTCAGTTCGCCCTTGATGATCTCCAGCACGCGCGCACGCGACGCGAGGATCGCCAGCAGGTCCTTGATCTTCTCGGCCAGACCCGAAGCTTCCTTGCCGATCTCGTCACGCCCAAGATTGGTGAGGCGCGACAGCTGCAGCGCGAGAATGGCGCGGGCCTGCTCGTCCGACAGCCTGATTTCGCCCTTGTCGTTGAACACGGTGCGACGATCGGCGATGAGCCCGATCAGCGGCGCCATGTCCATCGCGGGCCATGCCCGCTCGAGCAGGGCGATACGCGCCGAATCGGGGTCGGACGAATAGCGGATGATCCTGATGATCTCGTCGATGTTGGCGACAGCGAGCGCAAGACCGATCAAGACGTGAGCACGATCCCGCGCCTTGTTCAGCTCGAACTTCGTGCGGCGGGCAACCACTTCCTCGCGGAAACGGACAAAGGCCTGCAGCATGCCGCGCAGGGACATAAGCTCCGGCCGGCCGCCATTCAGCGCCAGCATGTTGACGCCGAACGACGTCTGCATCGGCGTCATGCGGAACAGGTTGTTCAGAACGATGTCCGCCGAGGAATCCCGCTTGATCTCGATCACCACGCGAATGCCGTTGCGGTCGCTTTCGTCGCGCAGGTCGGCGATGCCCTCGATCTTCTTTTCACGAACGAGCTCCGCGATCTTCTCGACCATCGTGGCCTTGTTCACCTGGTAGGGAACCTCCGTGACGATGATGGCCTCGCGGCCGCCCTTCATCGTCTCGATCTCGGTGCGCGAGCGCATGATCACGGAGCCGCGGCCAGTGAGCATGCCGTTGCGCGATCCGGCGCGGCCAATGATCAGGCCACGGGTCGGAAAGTCAGGTCCCGGCACGATCTCGAGCAGTGTCGCGTCATCCAGCGCGGGGTTCTCGATCAGCGCGATGGTCGCATCGACGATTTCGGTCAGGTTGTGCGGCGGGATGTTGGTCGCCATGCCGACGGCGATGCCGCCCGCACCGTTGACCAGAAGGTTCGGGAACCGCGCCGGCAGCACGGTCGGCTCCTGTCGGGAGCCGTCATAGTTGTCCTCGAAATTGACCGTGTCCTTGTCGATGTCGTCCAGCAGGTTCGCGGTTACGCGCGCCATGCGGCTTTCGGTGTAGCGCATGGCCGCCGGCGGATCGCCGTCGATCGAGCCAAAATTTCCCTGTCCGTCGATCAGCGGCAGCGACATCGAGAATGGCTGCGCCATCCGGACGAGCGCGTCATAGATCGACTGGTCTCCATGCGGGTGCCAGCGGCCGATCACGTCGCCGACGATGTTGGCTGACTTCCGGAACGCCTTGTCGTGGGTATAGCCGCCTTCATAGGCGGCAAAGAGGATGCGGCGATGGACCGGCTTCAGGCCATCGCGAACATCCGGCAGAGCGCGGCTTACGATCACGCTCATCGCGTAGTCGAGGTACGACTTCTTGAGTTCAGCGGTGATGGAAATGGGGGCGATATCGCCCGCACCATTTGCCCCGGCAGGGGC
>JBMOGP010000012.1:0-15229 GCA_049318285.1 Hyphomonadaceae bacterium | reverse complement strand
CTGCTGGACCGTGCCGGTCGCGGGGCGGTCAACGCCTGGGAGGAGTTTCTGGGACTGCTCTCCTTCATCGGCGAGACGATGGCGACGCTGGGCCGGCTGGCAGTCAACCCACACCGTATCCGCATTCGTTCCGTCGTGGCGATCATGGAAGAGGTCGGGCTCGACGCCTTGCCGATCGTCTGCTTTCTGTCCTTCTTCATCGGTCTCGTGATCGCCTTCATCGGCGCGAACCTGCTCGCGATGTTCAACGCGTCGGTCTACACCGTTGAACTGGTCGGCATCGGCATGATGCGTGAGTTCGGCGCCGTGCTGACCGCCATCCTGCTCGCTGGCCGCACCGACAGCGCATTCACCGCACAGATCGGCGCAATGAAGATGCGTCAGGAAATCGATGCCATGCGCACGATCGGCCTCGATCCGATGGAGGCGCTGGTGGCGCCGCGCCTGATCGCGCTGCTGATCATGACGCCGTTGCTGACCTTCGCTGGCACGATCGCCGGGATCGGTGGCGGCATGATGGCGGCTTGGGGCGCGATGGATATCTCGCCCGCGATGTTCATCACGCGCTTCCAGGAAGTGATCGTGCCGATGAACTTCTGGGTGGGCATGATCAAGGCGCCTGTGTTTGCGCTCGTGATTGCAATGGTCGGGTGCCGGCAGGGAATGCTGGTGGAAGAAGACGTCGTCTCGCTCGGCCGCCGCACGACATCCGCTGTGGTGCAGGCGATTTTCCTCGTCATCGCGATCGATGCGATGTTCGCCATCCTTTATTACCAGCTGGACATATGACCGGTCAGGCAGCAATCGCGCGCACGGGGAGCGCACCGGCAGGCGAGGGTGATGTCGCCGTGCGCGTGCGCGGGCTTGTCAATCGCTTCGGCTCCAGGACAGTGCATGAGGGCCTCGATCTCGACCTGCGCAAGGGAGAGATTCTCGGCGTCATTGGCGGATCGGGGACGGGCAAGTCCGTGCTGCTGCGTTCCATCGTCGGCCTGCACACGCCGAACGCCGGTGAGATCGAGGTGTTCGGCCAGACGCTGAGTACACTTTCGCGCGTCGAGCGCGTGAGGGTCGAGCGCCGCTGGGGCGTGATGTTCCAGGATGGGGCGTTGTTCTCGACAATGACCGTCCGCGAGAACGTGATGGCTGCCATGGTGGAGCACACCAAAATCCCCGCCGCGCTGATGCGCGAGCTTGCCGACCTCAAGATTCGTCTCGCAGGGCTTGAGCTGGAGGCCGCGCTCAAGCGTCCTGCCGATCTTTCCGGCGGCATGCGCAAGCGTGCGGCGCTTGCGCGCGCCCTGTCGCTCGACCCCGAGCTCTTGTTCCTCGACGAGCCCACAGCCGGGCTGGACCCGATCAGCGCGGCCAGGTTCGATGAACTGGTTCGCTCGCTTAGCCAGGCGCTTGGCTTGACGATATTCCTGGTGACACACGACCTTGATACGCTGGCCGCCACTTGCGACCGCGTCGCGGTGCTGAGTGACGGCAAGGTGCTTGCAATTGGTTCACTTGATGAGGTTCGCAAGAACCCAAACCCGTGGATCCAGGATTACTTTTCAGGCCCGCGTGGCCGGGCTGCGGTGAGATAGGCCATGGAAACGAAGGCCAATTACGTCCTGATCGGAGCGTTCGTGCTGCTTGCAGCCGGCGCAATGGCGCTTTTCACGCTGTGGATCGCGGGTAACCCGTTCAGCCGCAGCTACAAGGACTACGACGTCATTTTCAGCGGCCCCGTGAACGGGCTGACGGAGGGCGGCGAAGTGCGCTTCAACGGCATCAAGGTGGGCGAGGTGACGACGCTTCGGCTTGATCGCATGGATCCCAACCGGGTGATTGCGCACATCCGCGTCGAGGGGGAGACGCCGGTCCGCACCGACAGCGTTGCGCAGCTGAATTTTCAGGGCATCACGGGCGTCACCTTCATCCAGATTCTTGCCGGTGATCCGGCAACGCCGCTGCTTACCTCCGTGAACGGAGAAAAGCCGCAGATCCCCTCGAGCCGGACGCTTGTGGATGAGCTGTTCGCGGGCGGGCAGGATCTGCTCAGCGTTTCCGGCGATACGATAAGGAAGGTCAACGAGGCGCTGTCGGAGGAAAACCTGCTGCACCTCACCTCGACGCTCGCCAGCATCGACACGGCGCTGGCCAAGATCGCACAGGACGATGGCATCATCGACGAGGCCGCCAAGGCGATGCAGAACATCAACACGGCTGCGATCGCGCTCGAATCTGCCGCCAAGGCGTTCGACGTGGCGGCGGCCTCCGTGACCAATGACGTGTCGGACCTGTCCGCAGAAGCCACCACGGTGCTTCGCAAACTGGATCCGGTGCTTGATGATGCACGCGCCGCCATGACCAGCGTCAATGAGACGGTCGCAACGATCAACACGCAGATCACGCCCGCCGCAGCCCGCGCCTTCAGACTGGTTGGCAATACGGCGACAGACTTCCAGACCGTTATGGGCCGGTTTCAGCAGCTGCTCGCCCAGATCGAGCAGGATCCCAGCCGGTTCGTCTACCAACAGCCCTCGCCGGTGGAGCGCTAGATGATCAAGCCTGCCCTGTTCGCAGCAGCACTGGTTTCGACCTCGGCCCTCGCAGGCTGCCTGTCGTTCCTGCCAGAGCCTTTCATTCCGTCTGCTCTGATTGCTCTTCCGGCGGAGCGGGCGACGGCGCCGTCATCGCCATTGCTGGCCGATGTCGCTGTCTATCCGCCGGAAAGCTCGCGCGCCTTCGCCGGCGCCGACATCGCTGTGCGGCAGGACCAGGAGATGGTCTTTCTTGATGATGTCCGCTGGTCCGACAGCGCCCCGTCATTGCTTCAGGGCGCAGTGGTCAATGCGCTCACCAAAGCGGGCGGACCTGGCCGCGCCGCTCCAGCAGCCCTCAGCGCAGATGTAGACTATGAGGTACGCTGGCGGATCGTCGATCTTTCAACTGGCCGCGAGACCTTGCCGGTACGGGTTGAGGTGCAGGTGAGCCTTGTCGACTCGTACAATCGCCGGATGGTGGCGCAGGAGTCCTTCAAGGCAGAAGGTTCGCCGGCGGATCGCACCCCTCGCGCGCGTGCTGCAGCGCTGGCGCTCGCTGCGCAAAAGGTAGCTGATGAGGTTGCCGCGTTCGTTGCCAGCAACGTGCAAGCCCGGCCGCGATAGGCCGCTCTTCATGCTTCAGAACTGTGTGCCCAACGCTGCATCAAGCAGCAGGTAGGCCGACAGGCGCGGGGCCGCATCCTCGCGCGCCCGTTCAGCCATGGACAGGACACGAAGCGCGTCAGGCTCTTCCGCAGCGACGAAGCTTCGCGCGGCGTGCTGCAGGTCGTGGTCGGCCTCCAGCATGCGTGTCACGCGCTGGATCTCGCTCGGCGCTGTGTCGCGGATGGCGCGGCGGCGCTGGCGTTCGCCCTGGTGAGCGGCATTGGCAATACGCCGAAGGTCCGAGGCCTTGACCACATGCAGCCGCACGCCGCCCCGATCCAGCCGGTCGATGATGGCGCCGGCCGATGTCTCCTCGACTTGACCGGAGGCGTCATCCACGCCGCTCAGCCGGCCACGCCAGCCCGTGGCGGGCCTGGCTTCATTCGCCGAGAATGGGTCGTAGATGGGAGCCGGCCGCGCTGAGACAGGGCGATCAAGCACCAATTCCGTGTCGGTCGCTGGATCGGGTCTCGGCGGCGCCGGAGCAGGACGTGTTTCCTGATTGAACCAGGCGGCGTCGGCTGCGGCAGTCGGCTTGGCAAAGAGCGGCGTCGGCGCGGGCGCAAGAGGTTCGAGGATCAGGTCGTCGACGGAGGACGTCTCACTTTCTTCCTTCATGCGGCCGATCAGGAGCGAAGCCTTCTCGATCCGCGCGCGTGCGCGTTCGAGGCCGCTTTCTGCAGCGTTTGTGGCCTTTGTCGCCGTCTTGAACAGGGTGTCCGAGAGCTGATTGATGCGCCTTTCCGTTTCGTCTGCATGAGCGCGGGCGGCGTGGGTCGCGGCCCGGGTCGTTGCTTCCGCCTGTAGCCCTGCTTCCTTCAGCAACCCCATCGCCTGGCGGGCGTCGTCGGATGCCTGCGCAGATTTGGCATTGATGGTTTCCGTGGCCTTGAGCGCGGAGCCGATCGCGTCGGAAACCGTATCGCGCAGGCTCTCGGCGGTTGACTTGGTGGCGGCTGCCGCAAGCTCCCCAGCCTTGGTGGCGGCTTCGACCATGCGGGTCGACTGCACCAGCTGTTCGTCGAGGCGCATCAGTACGGAGGCAAGATTCTGGGCGCGCTTGCGGCTTTCGGCGCCCATCGTGTCGAGTTGCGAAATGCGCTGTGCAAGGTGGCCAGCGGTCTCGTTCATGTCGCGCAGCCGCTGGTCGAGCGTCGCGTCGGCCTGCCGAACCTGTTCCTGAGCGGCGCGGGTGGCGTCTGCCATCAACTGCGCGTGGCGCGGAATGGCCTTGGCCAGTGAGTCGGAGTGGTGGCGGAGGTTCTCGGCGAGTTGGACCAGACCCTGCCTTTCCGATCCCATCTTGTGGACCAGCACTTCACTGTCGGCGCGAACGATTTCAGCGGCCTTCAGGGCGGCCGTCACGCTGACCTCGATATCGCCTTTCAGACCATCAAGCCGGGAGCGGGTTTCGCCGAGCGCGCGATTGATCGCCTGGGTTTCGCGGGTGATGGCCTCGGCAAGGCTGGATACTTCCTCGCGCGAAGATTCTGCCGGCTCAAGCAGGAGCCGGGCAGAGGTGAGGACAATTGCGTTGGCCTGCGAGGAGCGGGCGCCTTCGCGGGCCATCACGCCTGCGCAGATCAGTGTCAGCCCGGTTGCGAGCAGAACGCCAGCGCCACCCGCCACCACGGCCGGCGGCTGGTTCATTAACCCGTCGATCCCAAGCGTGGCGATGAGCCAAACCGCAATTGCGCCCCAGAGCATGACCGCGATGGCGGCGCCAGCCCATGGCATCCAGGCTCCGGCGGTGCGCGCCGTTTCCAGCTGCGCCTTGATCCGGTTGGTCGCACGACGATCGAGAGGGTCCATCATGACGTTCAGCTTTGCCCAATCACTATGGCGAACTCACGCCAGCAAGCAGGCGCGGCGTGGGCTCCGGCGATAAACTCGCCAAGCACAATCCGGCCGGCCCACGCAGCCCGTAGAGTGTGCAGGTGCGGCGCCAGATTGGAAGGGGGGTGAGTCAGGCGGGCGGCGGAAACCGCGCCCTACCCCAAAACGAGCGCCTGACAGACCTTCGGCGCTTATTGCTGAACAGGTTTTTCGATCGAGGCTGGCTGCCCGCGGGACATCTGGTCCTTGTCCGGCTTGGGTGGTTCGGCCTCGCCGACGCCCGTCCATGCAACCAGAGCAGCGAAAACCGCGTCCCTGACGTTCACGATCACTTCGATCATCAGGCCCACCCCTGTCCCGGAGGATCTGAGCCCTGTCTGGCGCCGCTTCAAGGCGAAAACGCGGCAGGCGTCCCAGAATGAACGCTCTGGCGTCGCGTTCGAGGCGCTACAAGATCATTGCACTTAACAGAATGTTTCCGGGCTGAGGTGATCCTTCTGGTCAGGGGAGGCCTCGACGGAGAGGCCAGGCGGCGATGACACACAAGATCGACATTTCCCAGCTTGAAATGATGACCAGCGGCGATGCGGCGCTGGCGGTGGAGGCGCTTGGGATATTCCGCCAGTCGGCCGAACTCTGGTCGCGCCTGCTCGACCCCCTGGCTGACCCCGGGCAGTGGGCGGATGCCGCCCATGGCATCAAGGGCGCTGCCCGGTCCATCGGGGCAATGGCGCTCGGCGACGCCTGCGAGGCGGCCGAGAAGCTTGGCCGGAGCGGCCTGGCTTCACGGGTTGAAGCGGTGGTTGCGATCTCTGCGGTGAAGGACGAGTTGGGTCAGGCGCTCGAGACGATGGCGCATGTCGAGCATCAACTGGTGATGCGGCGGACGTTCGACGGGGTCCGGCTGCAAGCCTAGGCGGCTAGAACGCCCAGGTCAGTTCGGTATAGCCATAGACCGGATCGCCCTGGCGCGTGGCGTTGGGGGCGTCTTTCAGAAAGCTCCCCGTCAGGACAGTTGCTGCACCAACGCTGAGCCGCAGGGCGTCCTGCACAAGCCAGTGGCGATAGCGGCCCTCGATCTGAAGCCCGGCATGATCACCTGAAAGCCCTGCCGGATCGCGCACGCTGGAATTGGCGAGGCTGTCAGTCGCCGAGGCGAGCCTGACATCGCGCAGCATGACGTAGCCGTCACTCCCGCCGCCCGGGCGGACTTCAAGACGAATGCCAGGCGAGGAGAGATTGGTCCGGGAAACGAAGCCGTAGATGCTGGTTGGTCCGAACTCGAAGGCCCTGTCGCCAAAGAGCGGGTCGAAGCGCTGGTTGTCGCCGTCGGTCGGCGAACGGTCGCCAGAGGCGAAATCATACGCCAGAGCAAGCCGCGGCGACCATGGCGCATCAAAGCTGAACCCGATTTCCGCGTGCGCCATCTCCGCGTCGTGGTCGAGCGGCGTGACGTCAGGCGCGCGTGCTGTTGCGCGCACCGATCCTGACTGGCGCGCATATTCGAAGTCGAAGTCGAATTGGCTGTCGTTCGGCGAACGAAGCAGGCGCACCCCGGCTGTCAAGAGATCCCGGTCGCGCGTGGCGACCCCGCCGCCATCTGCTTCCTCGAGGTCCAGAAGGTAAGCCTCGCCTCTCATGCCGAAGGGCAGCGGCGAGCCGAGGTGAGAGACGGAGAACCGCGTGTGGGCCAGCGTGCGGTTCAGCGCGACCTCATTGTCCAGCGCAGACGCTGCGTCAGAGGGCTGACGGGCCACCGGCGCCGAGTAGGCAAGCATGACGATCAGCTTGTCCGGGGACGTCCAGACTGCACGGACGCCGTCGAAAGAGGTCAGGATGTTGCGAAAGTTGGCGTGTGCGACCAGGCGCCGGGATCCGATGTCCATTGTGAAACGGCCGGCGGTCAGATCGAGCCTGGCGCCATGCGCGAGGAAGTCGTCTGGCCGCCATGACAGGTAGAGTTGCGCTGGCTCCAGTGCGTCGATTTCCGTCGCCGCGCCGCCGGTCTCATTCCCCGCAATGACCCGGGAGTCGAGCAGTTCGCCGCCGATCGTCAGCGTCGGGGCAGCATCGAACTCGAGGCGAAGCTCGGTCTGCAGGCCAAGAAACTCATCGTCTTCGCTCCGGCCCGCGACGAAGGGATTGCCCAGCGCCTCGTAGCGCGGCCGAAGCGACCCTTCGATCCGCATGCCGTCGGGCAGGCCCAGCGTCTCATGCAGGGTCGGCGCGGAGGCGTCAGCTTCTCCCTGCGCAAACACGGCGGGAGCGAGAAGGACGGCCAGCGCCGCCATCGGCGGCAAGGTCAGGAAGTGATGCAAATCATCCATCCAGAGGGTGGCCGTCATGGAAGACCGGCATATGTCCCAAACCTGTCATATACGTTAGCCCCCTCGCTTTCGAAGGGATGGCTGTTGGTTTACTTACTCTACAGAGCCAATATAGTTTCGTGATGAGTCGCGCCTGTCGCAGGTGCGGATGTCGCGATGAAGGCTTAGCGTTCCTGCATGATTTCCCAAAAGGCGAAGTATGCCCTTCGGGCCCTGGTTGCATTGGCCAAGAAGCCCTCCGGACACCCTGTGTTCATCGGCGACATCGCTGAGAGCCAGAACATCCCGAAGAAGTTCCTTGAGCAGATCCTGCTCGACCTGAAACATCACGGGCTGTTGGCTTCCTGGCGCGGAAAAGCTGGCGGATATGGGCTTTTGCGCCCTGCAGACACGATTTCCTTTGGCGAAGTGTTGCGCATCGTCGATGGCCCGATCGCCCCTCTGCCGTGCCTTTCCAAGATTGCCTACCGCCGCTGTGAAGACTGTGCCGAAGAGGCCAGTTGCGAGGTGCGCCGGGTCTTTGCCCAGGTGGCGGATGCCACCCGCGCGGTCCTGGATCGGACCACGATCGCGGACGCCATCGGGGCCGATCTGCCGATCCGCCTGCGCGAGCTCGTCGGCTGACTTCGTTCTCCGGTCGGGTTTGACAAACCCGACCAAGCTACTAGCGTAAAGCTGGTCGGAGGACGTTAAATGCGCGGTGGATTGATCGTCTTGGCCGCGGCGCTCGCACTTGGCGCTTGCGGGGGCGCAGCTTCCAATGAAGTCACCCTGCTGAATGTCTCGTACGATCCGACGCGTGAACTCTACGAGGAGTTCAACGCAGCCTTCAGCGCGAACTACAAGACGCCCGACGGCAAGACCGTGAAGATCAGCATGTCGCATGGCGGCTCGGGCAAGCAGGCCCGAACCGTTATCGACGGTATCGACGCGCAGGTTGTGACGCTGGCGCTGCAGAACGACATCGACGTTATCGCAAGGGAGTCGGGCAAGATCCCGGCCGACTGGCGCACCAGGCTTCCCGGTAACGCCTCGCCCTACACCTCGACCATCGTGTTCATGGTGCGCAAGGGAAATCCAAAGGCGATCCGGGACTGGACCGACCTTGCGAGGCCGGGGGTTTCCGTCGTCACGCCTAATCCCAAGACATCGGGCGGCGCGCGCTGGAACTATCTCGCAGCGTGGGGCTATGGCGCGCGGCAGTTCGGCGGCGACGAAGCGAAGATCCGGGAGTTCGTGGCATCGATCTACAGGAACGTGGCCAAACTCGACTCCGGGGCTCGCGGCGCGACCACGACATTCACCAACCAGGGCACGGGCGACGTGCTGATCACCTGGGAGAACGAGGCCTTCTACACGCTCACCGAGCTGGAGCAGGGCGCGTTCGAACTGATCTATCCGTCACTCTCGATCAAGGCGGAGCCGCCGGTCGCTGTGGTGGCGGGCAACGCCAGGAAGGACGGTCAGCTGCAGGCGGCCGAGGACTATCTCAGATATCTCTACGCGCCGGACGGCCAGCGTATCGTCGCCAGGCATTTCTACCGGCCGATCGATCCGTCGGCTGCCGATCCTGCGGATCTCGCGCGCTTCCATGAGATCGAGATGCTGAGCATCGACGATCCGATCTTTGGCGGGTGGGATCAGGCGCAGCCGAAGCATTTCGACGCTGGCGGCCTGTTCGACCAGATCTACCAGCCTGCGAGATAACGCATGAGGGCAGCGGCGCAGGACGGGACGCGAAGGACAAGCTGGAGACGCCGAAGCGTACTGCCCGGGTTCAGCCTGACCATGGGCTATACGCTTGCCTATCTGTCGCTGATCGTCCTGATCCCGCTGGCCGCGCTCGCCATTCGTTCGGCCTCGCTGGGCTGGACGGAGTTCTGGGCCATCGCAACCGATCCGCGTATTGTCGCCTCGCTGCAGCTCTCGTTCGGCGCCGCGATCCTGGCCGCTGTCGTGAATACTGTATTCGGCGTCATCGTCGCCTGGGTTCTGGTGCGCTACCGCTTCCCAGGACGGCGCTGGCTCGACGCCGCTGTCGATTTGCCGTTTGCATTGCCAACCGCCGTGGCCGGCATTGCACTCGCGACCCTCTATGCGCCCAACGGCCCGTTCGGCGCGTTTCTCGAAGGCGTATTCGGCCTGAAAGTGGGATTCACGTCTTTGGGTGTTGTCCTGGCTCTGATCTTCGTGGGGATGCCCTTCGTTGTACGTATGGTACAGCCTGTGCTCGAGGAGATCGACCGCGAGACCGAGGAAGTCTCGGCGACGCTGGGAGCAGGGCGGCTGCGCACCGTGACGCGCGTGATCATGCCGGGGCTTCTGCCTGCCATTCTCACCGGCTTTGCGCTCTCGTTTGCGCGGGGTGTGGGCGAGTATGGTTCGGTCATCTTCATCGCCAACAATCTGCCTTTCCAGTCCGAGATCGCTCCCTTGCTGATCGTCATCAAGCTTGAAGAGCACAACTATGCAGGCGCGACCGCGATTGCGACGATCATGCTGGTGATCTCGTTTGCCATGCTGCTCGTGATCAACCTGCTGCAGGCCTGGAGCCGGAAATGGTTCGGCCATGACTGAGGCGAGGGCAAACACGGTCAAGAACAACAAACCGCGCCAGGCGATCGGTGAGGGGCCGCGTACGCGATTTGCCCTGATCGCAGTCGCGCTGGTGTTTCTGGCGCTGATGCTGATCGCGCCGCTGGTCGTCGTGTTTTTCGAGGCGTTCAGCCGTGGCCTTGGCGTTTACATCGATGCGCTTGCCATGCCTGACACGATGTCAGCGCTTCAGCTCACCTTGCTGGTTGCCGCCATTGCTGTACCGGCAAACCTCGTTTTCGGGGTCGCCGCCTCATGGGCGATCGCCAAGTTCGAATTCAAGGGCAAGTCGTTCCTGCTGACGCTTATCGACCTGCCGTTTGCGGTCTCGCCCGTCGTCTCGGGTCTCGTCTTCGTTCTGCTGTTCGGCGCAAACAGCGTGCTTGGTCCATGGCTGGCCGACATGGGGATACAGGTGCTCTTCGCCGTTCCAGGCATTGTCATCGCCACCATTTTCATCACCTTCCCCTTCGTGGCGCGCGAGTTGATCCCTCTGATGCAGCAGCAGGGATCCTCCGAAGAAGAGGCGGCTGTCTCGCTGGGTGCGGGCGGCTGGCGGACATTCTTTCTTGTTACGCTGCCCAACGTGAAGTGGGGGCTGCTCTACGGCGTCCTGCTCTGCAACGCGCGAGCGATGGGCGAGTTCGGTGCGGTATCCGTCGTCTCGGGTCACATACGCGGACAGACCAACACGCTGCCCCTGCATATCGAGATCCTCTACAACGACAACAAGGCTGCCGCGGCCTTTGCTGTCGCGTCCCTGCTTGCGATGCTTGCGCTCCTGACCCTCGCAGTGAAGACGATGCTTGAGGCGCGGTTTGCCGGTTCACTTGCCGCACAGCGGCGTCACTGAGTCAATTCATGCAGGTACGGGCCGAACATATCAGCAAGCGCTACGCCAGCATGGCCGCGCTCGACGACGTCTCGCTGACAGTTGGTTCGGGCGAGCTTGTCGCGCTGCTCGGGCCGTCGGGGTCGGGGAAGACGACTTTGCTGCGCACGATTGCCGGGCTCGAAATGCCGGATACCGGGACGGTCTTCTACAACGACCGCGACACCTCGCAGATGCGGATCCAGGATCGTGGCGTCGGCTTCGTTTTTCAGCATTATGCGCTCTTCAAGCATATGAAGGTGATGGACAACATTGCGTTCGGCCTGCGCGCCCGCAAGAAGAACAAGCTCAGCGAAGCCGAGATCAGACGGCGTGTGATGGAGCTGCTCGACCTCGTTCAGCTGTCAGGGCTCGAAGGTCGGTTCCCATCGCAGCTGTCTGGCGGACAGCGTCAACGCGTTGCGCTTGCGCGCGCGCTTGCGATCGAGCCGAGCGTGCTGCTGCTCGACGAACCGTTTGGCGCGCTCGATGCGCGCGTGCGGAAGGATTTGCGGCGCTGGCTGCGCGAAATCCATGAACGCACGGGACACACGACGCTGTTCGTCACGCATGACCAGGAAGAGGCGCTTGAGCTGGCCGATCGCGTGGTTGTCATGAGCAAGGGCAGGATTGAGCAGTCTGCTACGCCGGACGAAATCTACGACGCACCGGCCACGCCGTTCGTGTTCTCCTTCATTGGCGAGTCGAGCGTGATTCCGGTCGCTGTCGGCAATGGTCGGGCGACATTGGATGAGCGCCTGATCGATCTTGATGTCGGCACGCTGCCCGATGGGCCTGCACAACTTTACCTGCGACCCGAAGACGTCGCCATGGTCACCGATGGCGGGCCGGGGATCCCCGGTCTTGTCGTCTCGACCCGACGCATTGGGGGCATGCGGCGCGTGACGATCGCGTGCGGACTTGCGCAGCACCGGATCGAGTTCGACGCACCCGCCGAAATCTCGATCACCAACTCCCAGCGCCTTCAGGTGCGCGTGATCGGGGGGCGCGTCTACGGCGCGGGCTCGGAAGGCTATGAGACAGAGAAGCTCGCTGCGTCCGCCACGTCCGACTTCAAGTGGGCAAAGGCCGAGGGCTGGCTGGATCGCTAGGTCTCGCCCGCTTACGTCCGTGCCATTTGCGTGCTCGACCCTAAAGTGTAAGCTGTCGCCAATCGGACGGGAAACAAGCCGTACCTCCAGGGAGAGACGTTGATGTGTGACGAGCATACTGAACAGGATAATGAAGAAGGCTTCTCAGCCGGCCGGCTGTCGCGCCGCGGGTTTGGCGCGATGTCGATTGCTGCGCTCGCTGCGTGCACGACTGCGCCCGCGAACCCCGAAATGGTAACCGAGCGCGAAGTTCAGATCACGACGCCGGACGGGGTGATCGATGCGCACTATGTTGCCCCAGCAGCCGGCAAGTGGCCGGCCGTGCTGGTGTGGCCGGACATCATGGGATTGCGTCCTGCCTTCCGCCTCATGGCCAACCGCCTCGCCAAGTCGGGTTATGCGGTGCTGACCGTGAACCCGTTCTACCGTCTGGCCAAGGGCCAGGTGTTCGATGCAACGACCGAGAAATTCTCCGATCCGCCAGTTCGCCAGCGTCTTGTCGCACTGATGGGTCCGACCGTCGGCAATCCCGAGAATACCAGGAAGGATGCGATTGCTGCTGTCGCCTGGCTCGACCAGCAGGCGGAAGTCGATACCTCCAAGGGCATCGGCACGACCGGTTACTGCATGGGTGGTCCGCTCGTGATGCGGACGATGGCCTTCGTGCCGGATCGCGTGACGGCTGGCGGCAGCTTCCATGGCGGCGGCCTCGCCACGGCTGCTCCGACCAGCCCGCACCTGCTCGTTCCGCAGATGAAGGCGAAGGCGGTTCTCATTGCCGTCGCGCAGAACGACGACAAGCAGGATATCACCGTCAAGGACAAGGTGAAGGCTGCCTTCGACGCCCAGAAAATTCCGGCTGAAGTTGAAGTCTATCCGGCCGAGCATGGCTGGTGCCCGCCTGACAGTCAGGTGTTCGATCAGGTTCAGGCTGACCGGGCCTGGGCGCGATTGATTGCGACGTTCGAGAAGGGTCTGGTCTAGGATCCGACTTGAGTTGATGGATGGCCCTGCGCTTCGATGAAGCGTGGGGCCATTTTCATGTCGGGGCGAGATGCCGGACGACAAACCGTTCTTCCGATTTCATCCGGGCGTCTGTGAGCGTGGACCGGATCTGCGCGCTACGTTTTTCGACATCGATGAGTGGCTCGGGCGCGAGGCGGGAGGGACACATCAACGATGTCGGTCGCGACGGGTGCGTCTTTCATTTTCCATCTGGCGCCGTGATGGGGCGGGCATCTTCCCAGCGATAGGGATAGATGTCGGGTTTGACATAGACTTCCGTCGTCACCTTCAGCGGGAATCTCCCGTCAGTCGGGTAGGTGAGTTCGACGAAGTAGGCGGTGAAGCCGGTTGGCGGCTTTTCGACATTGCCAACATAACTTCCGTCCGGCTGCGCATTAAGCGGCGTCGATGTGAAGGCCTTGTCGCCGAGCGTCTGCACGCGGAAGTCGCGGGCGTTGGGGTTTGTGCCTTGCCAGAGCAGGACAGAACTGGGCCTGGCCGTGCCCGGATCGACCACGAGGGCGCCGTCGGCGCGCACGGTCCATGCGTATTCGGGCGTCGCGCGGTTGTGGATCAGATTGTCGTACCAGGCCGTCATGCTTTCGTTGATGTCGGTGCCCGCCGTCGAGTGGCGCGAGTTCGGGAGCATGCGGAGCTGCTTCGAGCCGGGGAGGAGGTGGTAGGAGAATTTGGTGTTGTCAGGCGGGAAGAATTCATCGCCAACCGCATTGATGATGAATTTCGGCATCTTCATCGCGGGACGGCCGCGATAGTTCAGCGGATCCTCGATCGTGTTGATCTCGACCATCTTGCGGCCGATCTCGTCAGGGATGAGCTTGTGGTTCACATAGTCTCCGAGTGCGGGCGAGAAGTAACCCATCGTCTCCCAGTGGTGGCGCGTCGTGGCATCGACATCGAGCACGTTGATGACGATGGGCATCATGCCGATCACGCGAGGGTCGAGCAGGCCGACAAGCCAGCTGGTCCAGGCGCGCTTTGAGCCGCCGGAGACCACGAAGCTGTCGATTGTCCTTTTGCCGCCGGCGTCGCTGGCAAGGAATTGCTGGATCGCGGTCATCGCGGTGGTGCCGCTTTTCACCATCGGCAGGCGGGCGAGCGCGAGCGGGTTTTTCTCGGCGTCATAGCGGGCCTGCAGGTAGGCGATCATGTCGTCTTCGCTGCGCGCCTTGTCGGGCGTGTCGGCGAAGCGGATCGGCTGGTTGGGCGTCTGGCCGAGTACCGCTATGACGGAGCCGGTGTCGATCGCCATCTGGGCAAAGCGCGGTGTCGCCGTGGCGGGGGCTGTGGAGGCAGACGAGCCGCCGTCAATATAGAGGAAGGCTTTCTGGCTGGAGAGCTTGTCGGGGATGGTGACGGTGAGCCAGTGCTTCCAGACGGGGCGGTCGGATTCGGCTGCGGTCATCCAGGTCTGGGAGGTGAGTTCGAGGACGGCGCCTTGGAAGCCTGCGCCGGTGAAGGTCTTCTCGACTTTCCAGGTGAAGGTGGGATCGGGCGCCGCGACATAGGCGTCGAGGACGTTGGGCGGGTTCGGCGGGATCCTCGGCGCCGATGCGCATGAGGCGGCGAGGCCGAAGGCGAGCACGAGGCTCAGCGTATGGACGAAGCGCATGTGTCTCTCCCGTGGCCTGTTCCGGCCCTGGCCGCAGTGGAGCTTGGGTTGGGCGGGGATGCAAGTTGCATCGACGCGACAAGCCGGACCCCTTTTCGCATTCAGGCCGGTGTGAACTGCCTGGGATAACGGTGATCGGCCGCTTGGGAATCGGCTGGTCATGGCGGGGACGGGAAGTGTTGAGAGAGAACCCCCACCTGTCCGCTCCGTTGAAGGGGGGGGGGCGGACAGGTGGGGTCTCTGCCGGCAAGCGCTCTGTCTCAGACCCCGATGACTTCGCTCGCCTGTGCTTCGCTCTTCAGCCAGGCCATGAAGGTGCGGGCGAGTTTTGAGGGGGTGCGCCATTTGGGGTAGACGATCCAGTAGGCGAAATCGATGTCGCTGGAGCCGTCCGCAAAAGGCGAGATGAGTCGGCCGCGCCCGAGGTCTCCTGATGCAATTGCGAATTTGGCGAGGGCGACGCCGCGGCCGGCGGCTGCTGCTTCGACGACGAGCGAAGACTGCGTGAAGCGCGGGCCGCGATTGCCGTCCACTGTGGTTACGCCGCGGGCTTTCAGCCAGCTGTTCCAGTCCGGGCGCGAGGGATCGTTCTCGGGGCTCTCGTCGTGGAGCAGGACGTGGTGGGTGAGGTCGGCGGGCGAGCGCAGGGGGTG
>JBMOGP010000011.1:0-15354 GCA_049318285.1 Hyphomonadaceae bacterium | reverse complement strand
GCCAACTACATCCGACATGCAGGTTATGCTTCATGACGATCGCAAAACGCTCTAGGGCGGACCCCAGACAAAGCCCGGTCTTGCAAGTCCACAACGGTATCGCGAGCCACCTGAAAACAGATTGCGCACGCTGACGACATCCGCCGGGCTTGGTGGCTGCGGTCTCCGGCGCAGCCCGCAGAAGCCAAGGCGTGCGCGCCCGCAATCAGGCCAGGATATCGACCAGTTGCGCTGGCCTCGTCGCAGCGCCATCGTTGTTCATTGTTGGCCGGGTCGGGGCAGATTGCGGCGCTGCTTCAGCTTTCGCTGCAGGCTCTGCGCTCGCGGCGCGTGCCTCTCGCGACTGTGTGCCTTCAGATGCCCGTTCGGCAGCCGCTCGCTTAAGCGCCTTGGCTTGAAGCATCTCCTGCGTCTGAGCGGCGAAACGAGCCGATACAGGTTCTATCTTTGAAGAGTCGTTCATTGTCCACTCCCATCGTCGAGACTATGCCACCGGTCAATGAATCGCACCTTAACGGACACTCGCGCTAAAGGCCGTTTTGCTGGAAAAAATAGTTAACAGAACGGCTGTCAGGATTCATCGATTGCGCACTGGTCTCGCGTAGTCGCGGCGCCATGGGCAGGACAAAATCCCAGGTTCGCGTGGGGCATGATCAACAAGTGGGTCAGCGCTGGGCGCGTGGCCGCAACTTACGTGGCAAAAGATCTACACGTCTTCGCGTGGCCTCAATTGCCGGCCTGATCCATCAACAATGGCGACGTTGAGCGGGCATCTGTAGCGGCGCCAGACGGGCGACGTTCAGCAGGCTTCAGACGCGACTTTTCCGCAGGAAAGAGGCGAAGCTGCCCGTGCCGTGTCGCCTGTGCCTCCGACTGCGATCTCGGACCTGCGCGCAGGGCTTCGGGAAGCGCGGTTCGGCATGCCGGGCGATGCGATCACAACTCGCGCGAGGCGGACAGTTTGACCTAGCGTCAAGGCTTTCCGCAGAGGTAAACCCGGCGTACGTTGAATGCAACAACGTCACGTCGCCTTGCGGGAAAGCTCGATGACGGCGCGCAGGAGGAGAATGCCATGAAGACCAGACTACTCGCCGCGACCGCTCTGACGGTCGCCGCCATGATGAGCGCCGGGGCCGCTCTTGCGCAGGCTCCGGGATATGTGACGCCGAAGACTGCATTCGGCGCGCCGGACCTGCATGGCTTCTGGAACAACACGTCGATCACGGGCCTGCAGCGCTCTCCGGACGCGAAGTCGCTGGTGGTGAACGAAAAGGAAGCCGAGCGTCTGGCAAACAGAAATATCCTGGTCGTGCTGACGAAGGACGACAACTCCACCAATGGGCTGGATCCTAACAACACCAAGATGCTCGAGGACAAGAACAACGACCGTGGCTACAACGCGTTCTGGATCGATCCCGGCTCGAAGCTGGCGTCGGTGAAAGGCGAGCTGCGGACGTCATGGATCGTCGAGCCTGCCAACGGACGCATTCCTTACAAGCCGGGCGCATCGCGCGGCGGTGGTTATGCGATTACGAATTTCGATGGGCCGGAGACCCGTCCCCAGGCCGAGCGCTGCGTGATCGGCTTTTCGGGCTCGTATGGCCCGGTGATGCAGAACAGCATGTACAACAATACGATGCAGTTTGTGCAGACGCCGAGCCATGTGATGATCCAGGTCGAGATGATCCATGATGTGCGGGTGATCCCGATCGTTGCGAGCAAGGCTGAGGCAAAGCACAGCAACGTTCCGAAGTGGGGCGGTGACTCCGTCGGCTGGTATGAGGGCAACACGCTGGTGGTGCAGACCACCAATGTGCACCCGAGCCAGCGCGGCATGATCACGGCGGACGGCAAGCTGACCGAGCGCTTCACGCGCTGGGACGACAAGCAGATCACCTACGAGTTCGAAGTGGATGATCCCGCACTGTACACCCGGGTCTGGAAGGGCGAGATGGCGCTGAACGTCAGCCAGCCGATGTACGAGTACGCCTGCCATGAGGGCAACCATGCGATGCCGGGCATTCTCGGCGGTGCGCGCCAGCTGGAAAGCGAAGGCAAGGTGCCGGGCATGGGTCCTGGCATCGCCGCTGGACTTGTCCTGCCGCGCGATGAAACGGGTGGCGAAGGCTTCAACTAGATCTTTGTGCTGGAGCGAATTGAGAGGGCGCAGCCGCAGGGCTGCGCCCCTTTTCTTTCTGGGGCGTGCTTCTGCGTTGCAGCAGTCGCTCGATTGTCAGCCTACGGCCCTGGACTGGCTGGCGCGGCAGCAGTCACGGCCGCCGATCGGGGATGGTCCGCATACAGGACCGACCCGGAGCGCAAGTCGGCCTGCGGCGCCTGCCTGTGAAAGGGTGACGATACCGACGTTGCGAGACTGGACCTCAAATCGGTGAATGCCGGCGCTGAGGCGCAGGGCGGATATGTCACCCCGCCGCAGCTCGACTGGCTCATTAAGCAGCGGCTGACGGCGCCGAGGCTGGATCTGCCAGAGTTGCCGGCAGCAACGCAGCCGCTGCTGGAAGATCCCTACGCTGGCAAGGTCGACTGGCTGCCGGATCAGGTGGAGGCGGGCTCCTCTATGCAGGAGCGCACGGCGTTCGTGACCGGTGAGGGGATGAACAAGCCCAAGGGCTTTCGCAGTTGTGACATGCATGATCGTGGACAGGCAGGGTGCGCGCTCTGCGCGATGCATATGCGTTGAACTCCTACCTGCTGGTCTACATGACCTGGCGTGTTGGCGGCGGAGTGGAGGACTTTGACGCCATTGAGGTCATTAGGTTCGCGGCTTCGTAGCGGAGCGGTGGCGCCGACGGCGCTTCTGCATCGCCAGCGATTGCCGTTGCGCAGCGTCTTGATCTTGCAGGCGGCTTGAGGATTATGCCGCGCGAGAAGCAGGGGAGCTGTTCATGGGCGTATCGACACCGGAGGAAATGGCTGAGGTTTTCGTGGAATGCTTTGGCAAGCGCGATGCGGCAGGCTTGCTGGCGCTTTATGCAGATGATGCCGCGTTCACCTTCGATGGTGTGAATTTCGCCCATGGCAAGGAGCAGATACAACAGGCGCTGGACGGGTTCCTGTCGTCTCCGATGAGGCTGCGCGGCAAGTATGAGAGCGTGCTTGTGGCTGGCGATGTCGCGTTGTGCAGCCTGCGCTGGGAAATGCTCGATCCGGATGGCTGGATCGACCAGGACGGATTGTCGGTGGAAGTGCTGAAGCGGGGCGCTGACGGGAAGTGGCGGTTCGCCATCGATGATGCGACGGGGGCCAGCCGGGAGCGTCATTAGATCGAGACCTTGTCGGGTTCACTCTGCATGTTCCCTCGCGCTTTTGCTGGGTAGACAGGCTCGAAAACATCAGTGTGCGGCGGCCGCGGGCACGCGCGTGCCGCGGGCAGGAAGATGCAGCGGCCGGCCCGGAAAGCGTGGTCATGCGTCACGCGTACGTGGCGGACTTGGATTTTGTCTTGATCGCAGATGTTTGGTGGTGCGCCGAGAATGTCCAAGTCAGCGTCAAGATGCGATTCTTCTTCGCAAGCGGACAGGCCGTTACGTTTGTCCTTGGCGACATGGATCAGGCGGATGACGCCTTCGACCAAAGCAGCGTCGACGTTCAGACGGGAAAGATTTTGGTGCGCAAGTTCGGCGCTGCGCGTTTCGTCAGCTCAGCGCTTCGCGTCGCACTTGGCATCTCGCCGCCAGACGGCCAATCATTAGGCGGATCTTGCCTCAACCTGCAGTGCGTGGGTCACGAGGAAATCGACTAAAGCGGTCGACTCCGAGACACCGGGCAATGCCTGCGCCGCTTGCGGTGGCGCGCGATTGCATCCTGAAGGATTTCCGGGTTGCTGCAGGCCGACAAGCGAGCGGCGTCCTTCGCCACTCGCTTTCTAGAATCGAAGCCAGGCTGCTCCTCAAGACCCGATAGCCTTATCTGGGCTGCATACGGATCCCGCCGTCCAGGCGCACGGATTCTCCGTTGAAGTAGCCGTTCTGGATCATCTGCAGGGCGAGGCTCGCATACTCGTCGGGGGCGCCGAGGCGTTTGGGGTTGAGGACGGTGGCTGCGAGGGCGGCTTTCACGTTCTCCGGGGCGCCCGCGAGGAGTGGGGTGTTGAACAGGCCCGGGAGGATGGTGTTGACGCGGATGCTCTCGGTGGAGAGGTCGCGGGCGATCGGGAGTGTCATGCCGATGACGCCGCCCTTGGAGGCAGAGTAGGCCGCCTGGCCGATCTGGCCGTCTTCTGCGGCGACGGAGGCGGTGTTGACGATCGCGCCGCGATCGCCGTCAGGCAGGACGTCGAGGGTCAGCATGCCAGCGGCGGATTTCGCGATGCAGCGGAAGGTGCCAACGAGGTTGATCTGGATGATGCGGTCGAACTGCTCGATCGGGAACGACTTGATCTCGCCAGTCTCCTTGTTGCGGCCGGCAGTCTTGAAGGCGTTGCCGGTGCCGGCGCAGTTGACGAGGATGCGTTCCTGGCCGTTGGCGGCGCGCGCCTGTGCGAAGCCGGCGTCAACGGAGGCTTCGTTGGTGACGTTGACGTTGCAATAAACCGAGCCGGTCTCGGCGGCGAACGGCACGCCGGTCTTTTCGTTCATGTCGAAGATGGCGACCTTGACGCCGTGGGCGCGCAGCGCCCTGACGGTCGCGCCGCCGAGTCCGGAGGCGCCGCCGGTGACGATGGCCGAGATCGAGCTGTCGAGTTTCATGGGTGTTTCCTGCGCGGCGATTTACGTTCGCTGCAGGTTTAGTTCGGCGAAGCGCCCGCGCCTAGCCGTCACGTGAGGGCAGCCGGGACCGATCCTGCAGATCAGGAAAAAAGCCATGATCGTGACGATGCTGGCAGCTCTGAATGCGGATGCAGATGTGCGGACGGTGCTGGAGCATACGGTGCGGTTGGCCGCGGTCAGGAAACTTCGTGCGGGTCGTGCGCGCGATTGTGGCCATCCGTACTTCGCTGTTAGCAAGTGACCGGGAGATGGCTGGGTGGCGGTGCGTGCTGCTCGTTCCCGCCTTTGTTGACACGCTTTGAAGGGGTCGCGGGCTCTGGGTCTGCGATCCTGCGAATGCGGGTGGTGGCTGTCTAGCGGTCGAACCGACCTGAGATATAGAGCAGTGCGCCGACAAAGAGACAGGTGATTGCGAGTTCGCCGGTCAGATGGGGCAGCGGCAGTCGACCGACCATGTCGGGCCGGGCGTGCATCATCGATGCGTAGAGGCCGGCGAGACTTCCGATGATAAGTCCGGTGACCCCCAGTATGATGGCGACCGAGCGTGCATCCTCGACCAGGTTGCGGCGCCGACGGGAGCTCTGCATCAGGTATTTGCGGCCAACGTTGCGGCGCTGGTTGATGAAGTGCCAGATGATGAAGAGCACGGACAGGACTGACGCTCCGACCACCGCGCCTCCAAGCGCGGTCAGGCCAGTTGCATAGGTCGCCATGATCCCGGGCGGCTGCGTCGAGGCGTCAGGCAGGAAGCGGCTCAATCCAACCATGACCGGCAGGCCGGTCAGGAGCAGCAGGACGCTGGCGCCTGAGATGATGCGCAGTCTTTTTGGGTCGCGGAAGCGCATAAGCAGGCCTGTGCAGACGATATGTATCGCATAGCAGAGTTAAGGCTGCCTTGGCTGGTTCGGCGAAAATTGCCGTTAAGCGGAGCTGGGGCAAGATTGTGTTTGCATTGGGGTTTGGCGATCTGCGAGGGTTGGATCCGTTACGAACAAGGAGAAGGGCCCCGCATAGGTGACGCATGACTCCCCACTGATTGCGCTTCTGGCCGTGGGGTTTGGCCTTGCCTTCGCGTTTGGCGCCATTGCGAGCCGCCTGAAGCTATCGCCATTGCTTGGATATCTGCTGGCCGGAGTGTTGATAGGGCCAGCGACGCCCGGCTTTGTTGCGGATGAGGGACTGGCGCAGGAAGTCGCTGAAGTCGGCGTCATCCTGCTGATGTTCGGGGTAGGGTTGCATTTCTCGCCGCGCGACCTGGTGGCGGTGCGGGGCGTGGCGGTGCCGATGACCTTGCTGACGATCGCGCTCACGGTGGCGGCTGGGATCGGCGCATCGATGATGCTGGGATGGGGCTTCGAGGCGGGGGTGGTGTTCGGACTCTCGCTGTCGGTGGCGTCGACCGTGGTGTCGCTGCGCAACCTGCAGGACAAGCGGGTGATGCAGACCCAGCGAGGCAAGCTGACGGTCGGCTGGCTTGTGGTGGAGGACCTGGCGATGGTTCTCGCCATGGTGCTGCTGCCGACCTGGGCGCAGATCCGCAGCGGGGCGGAGAATGGCGAGCCGATGACGGTCCTGCAGCTGCAGGATATCGGGATCGCGGTCGCGCTGACGCTGGGCAAAGTGGCGGCGTTCGCGCTTATCATGATGCTTGCTGGCAAACGGCTGGTCCCGTGGATCCTGCATCGCGTGGTAAACATGGGATCGCGCGAGCTGTTCCGGCTTTGCGTGCTGGCGATCGCGCTGGGGGTGGCCTACGCCGCGTCGGCGGTGTTCGGGATTTCAGTGGCGCTGGGCGCTCTGTTTGCTGGACTGATCATGGCGGAGAGCGAGCTGTCGCAGCAGGCGGCGAACGAGACCCTGCCGCTGCGGGATGCGTTCGCGGTACTGTTCTTCGTGTCGGTGGGAATGCTGTTCGATCCGCGCGTACTGCTGGGAAATCCGTGGCCGCTGATTGCGACGGTTGGGATCATCGTTGTGTTCCGGTCCGCAGTCAGCTTTGGGCTGTTGCGGGCGTTCGGAAAATCGCGTGAGTCGGCGGCGATGGTAACGGGCGCCCGGGGGCAGATCGGCGAGTTCTCGTTCATGCTTGCAGGTGTCGGGCTGCAGCTGAATCTGATCCCGGAGGAGGCGCGCAATGCCATCCTGGGCGGGGCGATCGTCTCGATCGTGTTGAACCCGCTGCTGTTTGCGGTGCTTGACCGGGTCAGCGGAAAGGCTGCGGAGCCGACCGCACCTGTTGTGACGTCCATGCACCCCGCGCCGCCCAGGCGCGCTGTCCTGATTGGCTATGGGCGCGTCGGATCGCTCATCGGGAAGGCGCTGGATTCGGCCGGCGCCACTTACGCGGTGATCGAGGATCGACCAGACCTGGTGGAGGCTCTTCAGTCGCGGGGGATTCCCGCGGTTCTCGGAAACGGCATTTCGCACGAGACGATGATCGCTGCGGGCGCGCCGGAGGCGGACCTGATTTTCGTGACGGTGCCGAATGGCTTTGAGGCGGGCGGCATCGTTGAGTTGGCGCGGAAGCTGAATCCGAAGGTGAAGGTCTATGCCCGGGCGCATTCTGATGCGGAGGTTGAACACCTGCGCGGGCTTGGCGCCGACCTGATCGTGTCGGGCGAGCAGGAAATTGCCGACGCGATGATTGAGATGGCGACGGCCTTCATTCCGAGACGTGTCGTTCACAGCGCCTAGAGAAGTGTGACGATGACGCCGAGCATCTTTAGCCATCTGTCGTGCGAGCGGTCCACGAAGTCGGCCCACTTTTCGTCCATCTCGTGGCTCAGGCGCAGGGAGCAGCCGAGTGCGGTGGGCGTGATGTCGATTATGACCTTCGAGGGATTGTCGTTGCCCTGGGCGGCGATGCTCTGTGTGAAGGCCACGGAGGCCGTGGAGCGGTAGCTCACACGGATTGTGCGGTCCGGTAACGCCGATCTTGGCCGGCTTGCGTGAGAGACTGCGGGGACGCTGGCGCAAGTTGCGCTGGATTGATTGCTTGACCGAAGCCGGTGACGGCTGTTGCGCGCTTGGCCTATGGCGCGGAGAGCGGCATAGCTGTGGTCGTCGGCGCGCCCGCGCGCGGCCTGGTCAAGTGGCAATATTGCAATGTCCCGGATAGGCCGTGCACGGGAGGAATGGGGATGGCTGGGGCGCTGGAGATTTCCCGGTCGAGGCGGGTGTATGCGTATCGGGCAAGGGTGACGGGTGGCGCTTCGATTCGCGAAAGGGAGGTCGTTTGGCCCTGCTCCAGTTATCGCTGAGCTGAGCCGGTCACGGACTTTCCAACCGGCGGGCGTGTGCTTGCAGAGGTGGCGCAAATCAGACCGAATGGCGAACAGGAGGCACGGACGGGGGTCCAAGTGAAGGTTCCCGCGCCATAAACGTGGGAAACGTCCAGATTTGCCTCAAAGTACCCATCTTCCGGCTTGTCTTGCAGGGGTATCACGTCCCACGCTAGGGCAAGGTTTTTCGGCAAGGATCAACAGTTGAGCTGGGATCCCTACGCCGCGCTTGGAGTGCCCAGGGCCTCCACCGCGGAAGAGATCAGGAAGGCATACCGCAAGCTCGCCAAGGAGCTGCACCCGGACGTGCGCCCTAACGACAGCGCATCCGAGGAGCGGTTCAAGCGGGTGACGGCGGCGTTCAACCTGCTGACCGACGATACGCTTCGGGGTCGTTTCGATCGCGGCGAGATCGATGCGGAGGGGAATGAGCGTCCACAGTTCCAGCCAGGTACAGGATTTGGAGGCGGATTTGCGGGCGCCGCTGCAGGTGCGCGTGGACGAAGCCAGAGGGGCGATGTCTTCGAAGACCTGTTCGATGGGCTGTTCAGCCGCGGCGGTGGCAGTCGCGGTTTCGGGCAGCAGCGCGGGGAGGATGTCCGCTACCGTATGGAGGTCGACTTTCTCGATGCAGTGAATGGCGGAAAGCGCCGGGTGACGATGTCCGATGGCCGCACGCTGGACCTTGCGCTTCCGGCCGGGCTGACGTCGGGCCAGACACTGAGGCTGAAGGGGCAGGGTCTGCCGGGCGCCGGGAATGGTCCGGCCGGCGATGCGCTGGTGGAGATCAAGGTTGGCGATCATGCTGTGTATCGCCGCGACGGCGATGACATTCGCATGGATCTGAAAATCTCGCTGGCTGAGGCCGTCGAGGGTGGCAAGGTACCGGTCAGTACGCCGTCGGGCATGGTAACCATGTCGGTGCCTCCGGGTGCGAGTTCGGGTGACCTGCTCAAGCTTCGCGGCAAAGGGGCGCAGACACGGCCGACGCCTGGCGACCTGCTGGTTCGGCTGATGATCGTGCTGCCGCGCAAGGAAGATCCGGAGCTCAAGGAGTTCATTCGCAACTGGTCGGGACGCAAGACCGACGTGCAGCGATGAAAGCGGGCATTTCCCGCAAATTACAGAGGACGCAACGTCGTTTCGGCGTGGCGTGCAGCCGTTCAGACGGGGTTCACGGTGTCGGGACTAAACGAGGACCCATGTTGCGAAGAACCCTGATTCCCCTGATGGCTGCCGTGCTGATGGCGAGCGCGGGGATTTCGCCCGCCTACGCCCAGCCTGGCCGTGATCGCGATCAGCCGTTCGACAATCCGTTTCAGCGCGGCGACACATGGGATCGTCCCCGCGACGATCGCGGGTTGCAGCGCGAGGTGTCGCTCAGCGATGTGCTTCGCGATCTCCGTTCAAAGTATGGCGGTCAGCACCTCGATGCGCGGAAGTCCGGCGGCTACTACATGATTGCGTGGATGACGGAAGATGGTCGTCGCCTCAACCTGCGCGTCAATGCGTCGACAGGCCGAGAAGAGTAAAGGCTGGAATTGCGATGAGAGTTCTTGTTGTCGAAGATGATCCCGATCTCGGTCGGCAGCTGTGTGAAGCCCTGTCGCAGGCGGGCTACGCTGTGGATCTGGCGCCGGACGGCGAGGAAGGGCACTTCCTTGGCGAGACCGAGCCTTATGACGCGGCCGTGCTCGACCTTGGCTTGCCGAAGATGGACGGCGTGCGCGTGCTCGAGAAGTGGCGGACGAGCGGCAAGGACATGCCTGTTCTTATCCTCACGGCGCGCGATCGCTGGAGCGAGAAGGTCGCAGGGTTCGACGCCGGCGCTGACGACTACCTCACCAAGCCCTTCGTGACGGAAGAACTTCTGGCGCGCTTGCGTGCGTTGATGCGACGCGCAGCAGGTCATGCGTCGGCGGCGCTGGAGTGCGGCGACCTGCGTGTTGATACACGCGCGGCGCGGGCGTCGGTAAATGGTGAGCCGATCAAGCTGACGGCTCATGAGTATCGCGTGCTGTCCTACCTGATGCACCATCAGGGGCGCGTCGTGCCGCGGACAGAGCTGGTCGAGCACATCTATGATCAGGATTTTGATCGCGATTCGAACACGATCGAGGTATTTGTTGGCCGTCTACGCCGCAAGATCGGGTCGAACCGCATCTTGACGGAGCGTGGGCTCGGGTATCGGTTGATCGACCCGGTAGCGGAAAAGATCGTCGACTAGCATGACCGAAACGGCGAGCGCCGAGAGCGACGGAGCGCGTGTGCGCGGCTCGATCGCGCGGCGCATGCTTGTTGCTGCGGCGATCTGGAGCGCGCTTGTGCTTCTGATTGCAGGCTGGTCGCTGCAGGCGTTCTATCGCACCGAGACTGACCAGCAGCTTGACCTGTCGCTTGACGATACGCTGCGAACGTTGGCGGGGGCGGTGAACTCCGAACAGGGACAGATCGAGGTCGACGATGCGAAGCTGCCACGCGACGAACGCTTCAGCCTTCCCCTACTGGGCCGCTATTGGGCCTTCATCGATCTGAGTGCGGAAAATGAAGTCGTGCGGACAAGGAAGTCGCCAAGCTTCTTCGATGAAGATGCAGGCGTCGCTGCGGATGTTCGCGCTGAAGCCCTGAAACGGAAAGGCGCCGTGCTCCACCTTGATGCGCCGGGGCCAGACAGCAAGCAGATGCGCGTCGGGCTGCAAGCGGTGACATTTCCCGACCGCCCCGAGCCGCTGCTGCTGTATGCCGCGATCGATCGCACGAGCGCCGATGCATCCGTCGGAAGCTTCACACTCCGGCTGGGTATTGCGCTGGGCGTCCTGGCGGTCGGGTTGATTGGCGGCGTTCTTGTGCTCATCCGCTACGGTCTTCGGCCGCTGCATGAAATTGAGGACAAGCTTGGTGATGTCCGCGCAGGGCGCAGGGACAAGCTGGATGGGGAGTATCCAAGCGAGCTGTCGCCGCTGGTGCGGGAGATCAACACGCTGATCACGCATAACCGGAATGTGGTCGATCGCGCGCGCACGCATGTGGGCAATCTTGCGCACGCGCTGAAGACACCTCTGGCGGTGCTGAAGAACGAGGCCAAGGGGAGCGACAGGCTTTCCGGTCTCGTGCGCCGGCAGACCGAAGCGATGACGAGCAATGTGAACAGCTATCTGAAACGCGCCCAGGCGGCGGCGCAGGCGGAAGTGCTGGGCGTTCGCACGGAAGTGAAGGAGCCGGTCGAAGGCATTGCGCGGATGCTGGAGCGGCTGCACCGCGACAAGGGTGTGGCGATTGATGTGGACGTTGACCCCAAGGCGGTGTTCCGGGGCGAGCGCGGCGACTTCGATGAACTTGTCGGGAACCTGTTGGAGAACGCCGCCAAATGGTGCAAGTCGCAGGTGAATGTGACGGTGACGCGGAACGACGATGGGATGGAAGTGAAAGTGGACGACGATGGTCCGGGCCTTCCTGTCGAACATCGCGCCAAGGCGCTGGAACGCGGCAAGCGGCTGGACGAATCCGAGCCGGGAACTGGTCTGGGACTTTCGATCGTGAGCGAACTCGCTGACATTTATGGTGGTCGCCTCCATCTGGAGGACAGTCCGATTGGCGGATTGCGGGCGCGGCTCGTGCTGCCGGCGGCGCCGCTTTGATCTGGCTTGTTCTCGTTGCTGTCGTTTTTGTCGCGGTCGGGACCTGGCTGGTCGCCAAGTCCACGCCTACGCGCCTTGCCGTGCTTGCATTGGGTCTGGCAGGCGTGGGCGCTTACTGGTTCATCGGCCAGCCCGGCATGAGTGACCGCCCGCTGGAAGTCCGTCTTGCCGAGATCGAGCAGATGATCCGCACGTCGCCTGAGCGACTGAGCGAGAAGGAGGCGATCGCGATTGCGGAGCGCCGCGCGCGTCAACAGCCGACGGATCCCACACCTCACATGATGATTGCTCGCATGTACGAAAGCCTCGCGCAGAGGGCGCAGGCGGAAGGCATGAGGCTCGTGCAGGGCGGCGATGAACCAGCGGCTGCAGCGCAGGCTGCGGCGATGCAGGAAAGCCTGCTGAAGGCTGAAGAGGCGTTCTCCGAGTCGCTGCGCCGCGACCCGAGCAACGCTGAAGTGATCGCCGAGCTGGCGGATTTGCGCTTCAAGACGACGGGTGAGGTCGACGCCCGAACGACGCGGCTTTATCAGGCTGCTTTCCAGGCCAACCCGGACCGGTTTCGCTATGGCTACCTCGCAGGGGTCGGGCTCTGGCTTCAGGGGCAGAAGGCTGAGGCGGAAGCGCTTTGGGCCGATATCGACAAGCGTGCGCCGGCTGAAGGTCCCGAGCGCGGCATGTTTGCTGCGTTGCGGCAGATGTTTGGCATCGATCCGCCAACAACTCCCTGAGTTCCAGCTTAAATGTGACCAGATCTCGCGCCATCGTGTCGCTGGCGCGATGACGCGGCGGCCCATATAGTCTGCTGGCTCATCGGCTGGGGCCAGTCGATCAGGAGGCATCGTTTCAATGCGCAAGCGTTCGCAGAGGCTCTGGCTCATCGGAGCGGCCGCTGTTCTGGTGACGGGCGCGGTTGCGCTCGCGGTCGTTGGCCTTCAGGGCGCGGTAGCGTTCTTCCAGTCGCCATCCGACATTGCCGCGAAAGGCCCGTCGGCATTCACGCAAGCCCTTCGGGTTGGCGGGCTGATCGAGGTCGGCAGCCAGAAGCACGAAGAGGGCGGCAAGCTGCTGACCTTCACGATCACGGATGGCAAGCACACCGTGCCGGTGCAGTTCGAAGGCATCCCGCCGGACATGGTGGTGGAAGGCAAAGGTGTCGTGGCCGAGGGCAAGTTCAATTCGAACGGCGTCCTGGTGGCGGACCGGGTGCTCGCCAAGCACGACGAGAACTACATGCCGAAGGAAGCGTATGACGCGCTGAAGCGGGCTTCGGATTCCGAAGGCGAGTCGACCTACAAAGAGCCCACCACGTGATCGCCGAACTCGGTCACCTCCTTGCTTTCCTCGCGCTCGCGGCTGCCATTGGGCAGAGTGCGCTTGGCCTTACGACCGGCGGAGAGGCGCCAAGGCGGCTGGCGTTTGCCTGCGGGATTTTTTCCGTACTGGCGATGCTGACACTGATCATCAGCTTTGTGCAGCTGGACTTCTCGGTCGCACTGGTCGCTGAGAACTCCCACACCCTGAAGCCGCTGATCTACCGGATCGCCGGCGCGTGGGGGAACCATGAAGGCTCCATGTTGCTTTGGT
Source organism: Hyphomonadaceae bacterium (assembly GCA_049318285.1). Taxonomy (GTDB): domain Bacteria; phylum Pseudomonadota; class Alphaproteobacteria; order Caulobacterales; family Hyphomonadaceae; genus UBA7672. Next base: position 2,118 of record JBMOGP010000011.1, on the reverse strand, counting down.
GCATGGTGATGGCCGGATATGGCGCCGCCGCTTCCGTGTTCATGCGCGCGGGTCCGCTGCGCGACAAGGCGCTGGGCGTGCAAGGCCTGCTGACTACGGGTTTTTTCGCCTACCTGCTTTTTGCGTCCAGTCCGTTCACGCGGCTGATCGATCCGCCGTTCGATGGCGGAGGGATGAACCCGCTGCTGCAGGACCCGGCGGTCGCGCTGCATCCGCCGGCTCTGTATCTCGGCTATGTCGGCATGTCGTTCGTGTTCTCGCTGGCTGCGTCCGGCCTCATCAATGGGCAGATCGACCAGGAGTGGGCGCGCCGGACGCGGCCTTGGGCGCTGTTTGCCTGGAGCTCGCTGACCGTAGGAATCGCACTGGGCGCCATCTGGGCCTACTACGAACTCGGCTGGGGCGGCTGGTGGTTCTGGGATCCGGTCGAAAACGCATCTTTCATGCCGTGGCTCGTCAGTGCGGCGTTGATCCATTCGCTGATCGTCACAGAGAAGCGCGGCGGTATGGCGTCGTGGACGGTCTTCCTGTCGGTGCTGACTTTCATTCTCGCATTGCTGGGCACATTCCTGGTCCGCTCGGGCGTGATGACGTCCGTGCATGCCTTTGCCACCGATCCGACGCGCGGGCTTGTCCTGCTGTTCGGGCTGAGTATCGCGGGCGGCGCTGCGCTGGCCCTGTTTGCGTGGCGCGCGCCGACGCTGAAGGCCGGGCCGGAGTTTGATCCTGTCAGCCGCGAAGGCGCGCTGGTGCTGAACAACCTGTTCCTTGCGGTCGCGGCGGCCCTTGTGCTGGTCGGCACGGTGACGCCCATGATCCTGCAGTGGCTCGGTGAGTCCGGCATCATCTCGCGCGAGGCGGCTTCGATTTCAATCGGCGAGCCGTATTTCCAGCTGACGCTTGCGCCGATGATTGCGATGCTGCTGCTGTTCATGCCGTTTGCTCAGGCGGCGCCCTGGCGCAAGGCCGAGCTTGGTCCCCTGATGAAATGGTTGATGCCTGCAGCGGCGGTGGCGGTCGTTGCTGCGATTGTGGCGCTTGCGATGGGCGGCTGGGGAATCTGGCTTGGCTTTGGCGTTCTGGTTGGCGTGTGGGTTGTTGTCGGCGTCGGGATGGACGTTGTCCGCCGCGTCGGACCAGGCGGTTTCGGGCGTGTCCTGCGGCTGCCGCTGACCGTATGGGGCATGGCGATTGCCCATATCGGCATGGGTCTGTTCGTCATTGGCGCCACCGTGGAGACGGCAACGCGAACCGAGCAGACCTTCCCGTTGCGCCCCGGCGAGGTCGCCGAGATGGCTGGCTGGACATTCCAGTTCCAGAATCTGGAAGAGGTGGAGGGCCCGAACTATTCTGCCCTGCGCGCAAACATCCTCGTGACGCATGACGGCAGGACGGAAGTCATCCAGCCTGAGACGCGCACTTTTCAGGTCGCGCGGACCAGCACGACCGAAGTCGCGATCCGCAAGACGCTTGGCGGCGACGTTTATGTGGCGCTGGGCGACCAGGTGCGGGAAGACCCGTCTGCCTGGCGCATCCGCATTGCCTATCATCCGTTGATCGACTGGGTGTTCGGCGGGGCAGGATTGATTGCGGTCGGCGGGTTCCTGTCGCTTGTAGCGCGGGTGCGGCGGCGCTCAGCGGCGCCAGCTCCTGAAACCGAGGCCACCGTCGAATCGCCGCCTGCGCCGGCGAGCGTTCCGGCATGATCGCGCCTCTGATCGCGCTGATCCTGCAGGCAGCCCAGCCAGCCGCGCCCGCCGAGGCGCCGTTGCCTGATCCGGCGCTGGAAATGCGGGCGCAGGGGCTGATGCGCGAATTGCGCTGCACCGTCTGTGAAAACGAACCGGTTTCCCAATCCACCGCCGACATGGCTGTCGATGCGCGCAAGCGTATCCGCGAGGAGATCGCGAAGGGGGCGAGCGATACGCAGGTTCGCGAGTTCTTCGTGTCCCGTTTCGGTCAGTATGTCTCCTTCCGTCCGCCCCTGGAGGGTTGGACGTTGCTCCTCTGGGGCTTTCCCTTTGCCCTGCTCGCCGGTGCGGGGATTTTCATAGGTATGCGCGCATTTGGCGGGCGCAAGCGCGATCTAGCGCCCCTGCCGGACGATCGGGGCGATGG
>JBMOGP010000010.1:0-15665 GCA_049318285.1 Hyphomonadaceae bacterium | reverse complement strand
CTTCTCGCCGAAATAGGCGCCGCCCGTGATCAGGAAACCGTTGCCGAACGGATGGAAGTCCACGAACGCCCCAATCGCGTTGAGGTCGAGATCGCCGGTGTAGTCGACGCCGTCATACCTGTCGTCCGCGCCATACTGGAGGTAATTGTACCCACCCCGCAGCTGCAGCCCCGGCAGAGCCAGAATCTGCGCCTCCACCGCTACGCCCGTCGTGCCGATGCTTCCACCGACGGCGACCTGCGCGTGCGCTGCACCCGCTCCGCTCACACCAGCGGCCAGCAGCGCCGCAAGTTTGATTGCCCGCTTCATTTCCTGTCTCCCCTGACGAGATGCTGCGAGACTGTATGCATTCGCTTTGCCCGGCAAGCCGACGGGACTTTTGCGGCCCAACTGCCCGGCATCAGTCTGCCACACCGCGGGTCTTGCGCTGGCGAGCATCCCACGCCGACATGACCACCGCCGCTGCGACAAGCGAAGCGCCAGCCCACACCTGCCAGCGCGGAATCTCGGCAAAGAAAAAGTAGCCCAGCATCGCGCTCCAGATCAGCCCCGTGTACTCGGCCGCTGCGATGTTCTGGGCCTGTGCCCGCGAATAGGCCGACGTCAGCATGAACCACATGGCGAAGCCGGTCGCTCCCGTAAGGGCAAAGAGCGGGAGATCGCCGGGCATCGGGGTTGATCCCATCACGATGGCTGCGGGCAGCAGGTAGATCATCGGAAACAGATTGCTCAGGAAGGCAACCGCCACCGCATCATCCTTGCGCGACAACTGTCGCAGCAACACCATGGACAGTGCGTAGAGCGCCGCTGCGGCTATGCCCGAGACGATGCCCTCCAGGCGCCGTGCATTGTCGGCTGCGCCTTCTGCGCCCTGCACCGTGACGAGCACGCCCACGAACCCGACCACGAGCGCCGCCGTCGCTGCCGGCCGCATCGCCTCGCCCAGCAGCCACCGCGCCAGCGGCGAGATCATCAGCGGTGCGCAGAACACCAGCACGGTCGCTTCTGCAATCGGCAGGATGGTAAGGCAGTTGAAGAACAGCAGCGAGCACGCCGTGATCACCACCGCCCGCAAGGCATGCCGCCTAAAGCCACCTGCATCCGGCAGGCGCGAGCGCAGCGCCAGCACGGTCGCCCCGGCGAAGATCGTGCCGAACACATACCGTCCGGTCGCAATCAGGATGACGCCGTAGGTAAAGCCCAGCTGCTTCACCATTGCATCCATCACGCAGCCCAGCAGTACGCCGGTCAGGGCCAGCGCCAGGGGAGGCGCGTTCGCCAGGAAAGGGGGAGTGGCCCGCATCCCCCCCATCCATCACGAAGCCCTGGCGATCTCAATCTGGCTCCGATGCGCGCCGAAGCGCCTGTTTCCGCTACGTCATCAATTCGGTCTTCAACAAACTTGCGCGGTCGGATCAATTTGGGCATGTTCCGCGCCATCCTGCGGGCGGGCCAACCGCGATTTCAGATCTGAATCGCGTGGGAAGTCGTCCAATTTCAACATCGTAGAGGACGACTGATGAGCGATTTATCGCTTTGGCTGCCCATCATCGCAGGCGTAATTGCCGTGGCGTATGGCGTTTTCACCACCCAGCGTCTCATGGCGCTGCCCACCGGCAGCGCGAAGATGCAGGAGATCGCAAAGGCGATCCAGGAAGGCGCCAACGCCTACCTCAACCGCCAGTACCGCACGATCGCCATCATCGGCGCCGTCGTTGCCGTTCTGGTCGCCATCTTCTTCATGAACTGGCAGGCCCCTGTCGGCTTCCTCATCGGCGCGATCCTGTCGGGCGCGGCCGGCTATATCGGCATGAAGATTTCGGTGCAGGCCAACGTCCGCACCACTGAGGCGTCCTCCAAGGGCCTCGCCCAGGGCCTCAGCGTCGCCTTCCAGTCGGGCGCGGTCACCGGCATGCTCGTCGTCGGTCTCGCGATCCTTGGCCTCGGCGGCTACTACGCGCTCCTCACGGTCGGCCTCGGCCTGCCGCCGGGCGATCGCACGGTAGTCAACGCCATGGTCGCCCTCGGTCTTGGCGCATCGCTCATCTCCATCTTCGCCCGTCTCGGCGGCGGCATCTTCACCAAGGGCGCCGACGTCGGCGGAGACATGGTGGGCAAGGTCGAAGCTGGCATTCCCGAAGACGATCCGCGTAATCCCGCCACCATCGCTGACAACGTCGGCGACAACGTCGGCGACTGCGCCGGCATGGCGGCTGACCTCTTTGAAACCTACGCGGTGACCATCGTCGCCACCATGGTTCTGGCCTCGATCTCGTTCGCAGGCGTCGCTCAGGCCGGCATGATGATCCTGCCGCTCACCATCGCGGGCGTTTGCATCGTCACCTCGATCATCGGCACCTACTTCGTTCGTCTCTCGTCGGGCTCGCGCAACGTGATGGGCGCGCTCTACAAGGGCTTTATTGCCTCGGCGGTGCTCTCCGTCCCGGCGCTGTACGGCGCCATCTACATCGCGCTTGGCGACCCGATGACCACCACGGTCACGATGTCGGACACGCTCGGCACCGCGATTCCCGCCATGAACCTGTTCTGGTGCGGCGTCGCTGGTCTGGTCGTCACCGGCCTGATCATCTGGATCACCGAATACTACACCGGCGTCGGCTATCGCCCGGTGAAGTCCATCGCGCAGGCATCGGTCTCCGGCCATGGCACGAACGTGATCCAGGGTCTCGCCGTCTCGCTTGAAGCGTGTGCGGTTCCGGCCCTGATCATCATCGCCGGCATCATCTTCACCTACTCGATGGGCGGCCTGATCGGCATCGGCATCGCCGTTACCACGATGCTGGCGCTCGCCGGCATGGTCGTGGCGCTCGACGCCTTCGGCCCGGTCACCGACAACGCCGGCGGCATCGCCGAGATGGCGGGCCTTGATGACTCGGTTCGCGAAACCACCGACACGCTCGATGCCGTCGGCAACACGACCAAGGCCGTCACCAAAGGCTACGCCATCGGCTCGGCCGGTCTGGGCGCGCTGGTCCTGTTCGCCGCCTTCACGGCGGACCTCGACCACTTCGCCTCCGCGGCGGTCGAAGGCTCGCTGCTCTATGGCGTCGTCGCCGACTTCTCGCTGTCGAACCCCTATGTGGTCGTCGGCCTGCTTTTCGGCGGCCTGCTGCCCTTCCTGTTCGGCGGCATGTCGATGATGGCCGTCGGCCGCGCCGCGCAGGCGGTGGTGGAAGAAGTCCGTCGCCAGTTCCGCGAGATCAAGGGCATCATGGACTACTCGGCCAAGCCCGATTATGGCCGCGCCGTCGACATGCTGACCACGGCTGCGATCAAGGAAATGATCGTGCCATCGCTCCTGCCGGTCCTGTCGCCGATCGTGCTGTTCTTCGTCATCTGGGGCATCGGCGCGGCGCAAGGCCTCGAGCAGGCCGCAGCAGTCAGCCAGGCGCTCTCCGCGGTTGGCGCGATGCTGATGGGCGTCATCATCACGGGTCTTTACGTCGCCATCTCGATGACTTCGGGCGGCGGCGCGTGGGACAACGCCAAGAAGTCGTTCGAGGACGGCTTCCGCGACAAGGACGGCGTCGTTCACAAGAAGGGTTCGGACGCCCACAAGGCCTCCGTTACCGGCGACACCGTCGGCGACCCCTACAAGGACACGGCGGGCCCCGCCGTGAACCCGATGATCAAGATCACCAACATCGTCGCCCTGCTCATGCTGGCGGCCATGGCGGGCAACGCCGCCTGAGGCGCCTGATCTTCTCAAATGCAGCGGGCCGCGGATCACTCCGCGGCCCGTTTGTTTCTGGGATCAGGGCTGGGCAGGTGGAAAGCCCGGAAGAGCCGGAGGCGGATTGACCGGCGCGCGCTGCTGGGCCTTTCGGGTCAAGCGCCTTGGAGGGAGCCACGCCGGTCTCGCTGTCCTAGTCCACCCCGTACCGGATGTTGTTCCTGACACGATAGCCGGTGAACGGCTGGTCGGTGAAGAAGCCATCAAGGCCAAGCGACAGCGCCTGCGTGAGGAAGCCATCGATCGTCATTCCCCTGGGCGGCGTCTCGTCACGGAAGGTCCAGGCGTGCACGGGAATGCCCTTGGCGTGGCTTGCCTCGATCACCCCGGTTGACTTGCCAGCGCTGTCCATGATCAGGCCGGTGTTCGCGCCCAGCCCCTGCCAGAACGGCGCACCCGGCATGGCCATCGCCGCATCAAGCGCCGCCTTGTCCGACACCAGCATCACCACGGGCAGGTCGGTAATCGCATCGATCGCCTTCACGAAGTCGGGTTCGAACGACTGGATGAAGACCGGAGAGCCGGCTGCCGCCATGCCATGCCTGCCAAGCGCTGCGAGAATGGCGCCCGCCATGTCCGTCGTGCCGATGGCGGCGTGATAGGCTGGCGACTTCGCTTCCGGATAGACGCAAACCGGCTCGCCCGCCACCGTCACGCGCGACTTCGCCAGCTGCAGCACCTCGTCGAATGTCGGGATCTGGTAGAGCCCGTCATAGGCCTTCGAGCGCCCAGGGAAGGACTGCACAGCGCGCAGCGTCTTCAGCTCCGCCATCGTGAAGTCGGCGACCCACCAGTCCATGCGGCCTTCATACGCCGCATCGGTGGAGCGCCGCTTGCGGCTTGCGAACTCCGGCTTCGATGCGACATTCGTGGTGGTCGACAGGTAAGTGTCGTGGCGGACCGCCAGCTGGTTGTCCTTTGTGATCACCAGATCCGGCTCGATGCAGTCGGCCCCGTCATTGAGCGCGCGCTGGTAGGCTTCCAGCGTGTGCTCGGGCAGGGCGCCGGACGCCCCGCGATGCCCGATCAGCAGCGGTTCTGCCCGCCCCAGCGTCGGGTAGACCCATCCGCCCTGCGCCCCGCCGCCGGAGGACCCGGCCGTCGTGCCGCACCCGGCCAGCGCAAAGGTGGCGGCAACCGCCAAAGTCGGGAAAAATCGCAAACCTGTCATTGCGGAACCTTGCTCAAGCTGCACCCACATGTCGAGAGTATCTTGGCGGAGTATAGTCCCGTCACGGCGACCGATTCTTGACGGACCACAGCCGAGGGCGCAAACGAGCCGCGTATGAGCAAGCTTGGCGCCTTCGTCAACAACATGGACGCCCGCGCCTGGCGCACCATCTGGGTGTCCCTGGCCCTTCTGGGCGGTGTGTTGGTCGTTGCGGTCATCGGCGCCGTCACCGGCATCGGGGACCATCTCGATCAGCAGCTCGTGGGCCTGCGCAACGGCCCCTGGGGTCTGCCTGCGACCGTCCTGCTGTTCATCATCACCAGCTTCCTGGCAGCCCCGCAATTCGTGCTGTTTGCCGCCGCCGTCGTCGCCTTCGGCCCCTGGCTTGGCTGCACCTATGCGATGGTCGGCACCATCGTTGCGGCCTGGATCCATTTCGTCATAGGCCGTTTCGGCGGCGCCAAGCTGGTTGAACGCTACGGCGGCAACACCATCAACCGGCTGTCGCGCTTCATCGGCCGCAATGATTTCCTGGCCAGCCTGATTGTGCGCTCCGTTCCGACGGCCCCGGCCGTTATCGTCAACATGGCCTTCGGCGCCAGCCAGGCGAGTTTCTGGCGCTATACGGCTGGGGTCATCGTCGGTTCGATCCCGAAAATCCTGATTGTCGCCCTGCTGGGCCAGTCCGTCCTCTCCGCCATGGGCGGCGGCATCGTGCTGGCCGTTGGCGGTGTGGTAACGGTTGTCGCCATCTGGATTTCCGTGGCGCTGGCCGCCCGCCGCGCCGTCAACGACGAGCCTGCCCTGCAGAAGCCCACGGAGGCCCAGCCAGGGTCTGATCCGGTCGCGGACTAGGCGTTTTGGGGGCTGTCCTGCCTCAACCTGGCAATCGTCAGGGGTCCAGTTTCCAATACTTGACGCCAAACGCGCCGACCACCATAGAACAATCATGCGCAAACAGCGTCTCACCCGTCTTCTTTCACTGCCGGGGCTGCTTAGCAGCCCCTGGGCGCGTTTGTGACCGGCTGAGCCTGCCGGTCGCGCGTCCAGGGGTGACAAGCCAAGCAAAGCCCTCAAGACAGCCCCGACAGGACGCCCACGATGACCACCCCCTCCACGAACAACGCCGGTAAAGACCGCGTCTTCATCTTCGACACCACCATGCGCGATGGCGAACAGTCGCCGGGCGCCTCGATGACGATACGCGAAAAGCTCGAACTCGCCGAACTCCTGCAGGAAATGAAGGTCGACGTCTGCGAGGCGGGCTTTGCCGCCTCGTCCGAGGGCGACTTCCAGTGCGTCTCCCAGATCGCCGCGCTGGCGAAGGACATGTCGATCTGCACGCTGGCCCGTTCCACGCTCACCGACATCGACCGTGCAGGGGAGGCGTTGCGCAAGGCGAAGGCCCCGCGCATCCACACCTTCATCTCCACCAGCCCCGTGCACATGAAGCACAAGCTGAAGATGGGTCCCAACGCTGTGCTCGAAGCCATCGGCGCCTCCGTCACGCACAGCCGCAAATACGCCGGCGACGTCGAATGGTCCGCCGAAGACGCCACGCGCACCGAGTTCGACTTCCTCTGCAAGGCGATCGACGTCGCCATCTCATCCGGCGCGACCGTCATAAACGTGCCCGACACGGTCGGCTATTCGCACCCCGCCGAGTACGGCGCGCTGATCCGCCGCCTGATCGAGAACATCCCGAATTCCGACAAGGTGATCTGGTCCACCCACTGCCACAACGATCTCGGCCTCGCCGTGGCCAACTCGCTGGCCGGCGTCATCAACGGCGCACGCCAGATCGAATGCGCCATCAACGGCATGGGCGAACGCGCTGGCAATGCCGCGCTGGAAGAATGCGTCATGGCGCTGAAGGTGCGTGGCGACTCGATGCCATACTACACCGAGGTTGTGACGCCGAAGCTCTCGCGCGCCTCCAAGATGGTGTCCTCGATCACCGGCTTCCCGGTCCAGTACAACAAGGCCATCGTCGGCAAGAACGCCTTCGCGCATGAAAGCGGCATCCACCAGGACGGCATGCTGAAGAACCGCGAAACCTACGAGATCATGCAGCCGGAAGATGTCGGCGTGCCCTCCACCTCGCTGATCATGGGCAAGCTCTCCGGCCGCAACGCCTTCCGCGACAAGCTGGAGGCGCTTGGCTATGTCCTTGAAGCTGCCGTCCTCAACGACGCGTTCAAGCGCTTCAAGGATCTCGCCGACAAGAAGAAGCACGTCTTCGACGAAGACATCATCGCACTGGTCGACGAACAGATGTCGGGCAAGCAGGAGCGCATCGCCGTGAAGCGCCTGAAGGTCGTCGCCGGCACGGACGGTCCGCAAACCGCCGACATCGAACTCATCATCGACGGTGAACCGCGCGCGACAGCCTCCACAGGCAATGGCCCGGTCGACGCCGTCTTCAATGGTATTCGCCAGCTCTGCCCGCACGCAGCTGTCCTTGAGCTCTACCAGGTCAGCGCCGTCACCGAAGGCACCGATGCGCAAGCCACCGTCTCTGTCCGCCTCGCCGAACAGGGCCTTGTCGCAACTGGCAAGGCCAGCGACCCGGACACGCTTGTCGCCTCTGCCCGCGCCTATGTGCACGCGCTGAACAAGCTGGATGTGCGCAGGGCGAAGGCGACGGGCGCAGCGGCCTGAGCCAGGTTCTGGACCGTCTGGCAAAGCCCCGACGGTCCAGGGACTTCCCGTAACATTGACATCAACCCGCGCCTGAACCAGATATCGCCCATCCCTGGAGGCCACAGATATGAAGCTCGTGAAACCCGCCTGATCCTGCGCGTCGTTTCCACTCCAGCTTCCGTGTCCGCATGTTTCCCTCAATCACGTTCGATCGCGTCGCTGCCAAAACGCCCGGCGATCGCACGCTGTTCGAAGACCTCACACTGGCCATCGGTCCTGAACGGGTCGGCCTCGTCGGCCGCAACGGTTCGGGCAAGTCCACGCTGCTGTCGCTGATCGCCGGTCGAGGCGAGCCTGCGTCGGGGTCCATCACGATCGCCGGCCGTGTTGGCGAACTTGCCCAGCGCTGGCCCGACGACACGGTCACGCTCGCCGAAGCCCTCGGCGTAGCTTCCGGCCTGGCGCGTCTTGAGCGCCTCGCCCGCGGCGACGGCACGGAAGACGACATGGCCGACGCCGACTGGACGCTGGAGCATCGCATCGCCGAAACGCTGGCGAAGGTCGACCTTCCCGGGCGTGAACTCACCCGCACGATCAGCGGCTTCAGCGGCGGCGAGCGCACGCGCATCGCTGTCGCTCGCCTGTGGCTGGAGGCGCCAGACATCCTCCTGCTCGACGAGCCGACCAACAATCTCGACCGGCCGGGCAGGGCGGCCATCCTTGCCCTGATCGATGAGTGGCGCGGCGCTGCCCTTGTCGCCAGCCACGATCGCGACCTCCTCGAGCATGTCGATCGCATCGTCGAACTCACGCCCGTCGGCGCCACCGTTTTCGGCGGCGGCTGGTCGGCCTTTGCCGAAGCACGCGAGGCGCGTCGGGCCGCAGCGGCCGGCGCGCTCGACAGGGCGGAAGGCGACCTCAAGCGGGTGAAGGATCAGGTGCAGTTGCAGCGTGAGATGAAGGCGCGCAAGGACGCCGCCGGCAAGGCCGGACGCGCCAGGGCGGGGCAGAGCAAGATGATGCTCGATTTCAAGCAGGACCGCGCCGAAGCCTCGCAAGGCGCCGCCAATCGCCTGGCCGACCGCCAGCTCTCGGAAGCATCTGAAGCGCTGGAAGAGGCCAAGGCGAAGTTCGAGGTCCTCGTACCTCTCAACGTTGTGGCGCCCAGCGTGAACCTGCCCTCACAGAAGCTCGTGCTTCAGCTGGAGGACGTGACGGCCGAAGCCGGGGGCCGCGTACTGTTCAGCCCTCTGAATCTCAAGGTCACCGGCCCCGAGCGGATCCACGTCGCAGGTGGAAACGGCGCCGGGAAGTCCACGCTCCTGAAACTCATCACGGGCGAGCGCGCGCCTGCGTCAGGGGCCATCCGCCGTCTCGACGGCCGCATCGCCATGCTCGACCAGCACGCCGACACGCTGGATGATTCGCGCACGCTTCTCGAGAACATGCGCGCCAAGAACCCGGAGCTGGACGACAACACAGCCTACGCCGCGCTCGCCCGCTTTGCTTTCCGCAACAAGAAGGCGCACCAGGTCGTCGCTACGCTCTCCGGCGGTGAGCGCCTTCGTCTCTCGATGGCCATTCTCCTCGCGAGCGCAACGCCGCCGCAACTTCTGTTGCTGGACGAGCCGACGAACCACCTCGACATCGATTCAATCGAGGTGATCGAGAAGGCGCTGATTGCCTATGACGGCGCGCTCATCGTGGTGAGCCACGATCCGGTGTTCATCGCGGCGATCGGGTGCAACAGGGCGATCAGGCTTTGACGCCGCCCAGCCTGCTGATGTGCTTCCACTCGGCATCGCTCACCGGCTGCACGGAAAGCCGGGTGTTGTTCACCAGCACCATGTCCTTCAGCGCCGGATCAGCTTTTGCGACGGCCAGCGTCACATGCGTCTTGAGCGGTTCAAGTGCGCGGATGTCCGGCGACACCCACGGACCGCTTTCCGCTGTTGGATCGGGATAGGCGGCCCTCACGACTTCGGCGATTCCGACCACGGCCTTGTCGGCGTTGGAGTGATAGTAGAACACCCGCTCGCCCGGCTTCATCGCCGACAGGTGCAGCTTGGCGCCGTGATTGCGCACGCCAGTCCACGGGGTCCCATTCTTTCCGGCCTTCATGAGATCGTCCCACGAGAAGACGTCCGGTTCGGACTTCACCAGCCAATAGGCCATCGCCATCTCCTTCAGGTCGGATTCTCAACGTCCTTGCCGTCCAGCCTCCGCGCCTCGCGCAGGCCGGGGAACATCCAGGCCCAGGCGCTGGCGACGAAAACAGCGCCAACGCCGCCAATCACCACGGCAGGAACAGCGCCAACGGCGCCCACGCCAATTGCGTGCGCCATCGTGCCGGCGCGGAATTCGCCAAGCTCGTTCGAGGCCGAGACAAAAACGGAGTTCACGGCGTTGACCCGTCCACGCACCTCGTCCGGCGTCCAGAGCTGCAGCAGGGTCTCGCGGATCACCACGCTCACCATGTCCACCGCGCCGAGCAGGATGAGGGCGAGGATCGAAAGCCAGGCCACGGTCGAGAGTCCGAAAACGACCGTAAACGCGCCAAAGAGCGCGACACAGACGAACATGATCCGGCCGGCATGGTCGCGGATCGGGAAGGCGGCCAGCATGGCGGCGGTTGCAATCGCCCCGATCCCGGGGGCCGCGCGCAGCCAGCCAAGTCCCTCGGGCCCGAGCTTCAGGATCTCCTCCGCGTAGATGGGGAGCAGGGCAATCACGCCGCCCATCAGCACGGCAAACAGGTCGAGCGAGATGGCACCGAGAATGATCTTCTGCCTCCAGATGAAACGGAAGCCGTCGAGCATGTTGGACAGCGTCGGCCTTTCCTTCGGCGGCGCCTTTGGAGGTTTCGGAATCGCGAACACAAGCAGCGCGCCGATCATCATCAGAACAAAGGCGATGGTGTAGGCGATCTCCGGTCCATGCCCGTTCAGAAAGGCGCCGAGCTCCGCCTGCCCATTGCCGGCCAGCCAGCGGGCGAAGGCCGGCTCGCCGAGGCCGAGCAGGAGCCCACCTGCTGCCGGCCCGACAATCGTCGCCGCCTGCCAGGCGGACGAATTCCAGGTCACCGCATTGGCAAAGTCGTGGGCCGGAACGAGCGAGACGACGAGCGAAGACGAGGCCGGACCGAGAAAGGCGCGTGCAATCCCGAAGACGACCAGAACGCTCAGCATGAGGACAGCGGTGATCATTCCGCTCCCGGTCAGAAGCGCCATGGCGCCAGCGCATGCGGCAGCCAGCAGGACCGAAAGCCCCATGATCATCCTGCGGCCGAACTGGTCGGCCGCTGTGCCCGTGACCAGCACGAGAAGGGCGAGCGGCAGGAACTGAACGAGACCGACCAGGCCCGTGTAGAGGGCCGACTTGGTCAGGGCGTAGATGTGCCAGATCACGGCGACTGAGAGGATCTGGGCGCCAAAGGTCGTGAAAACGCGGGCAAGGAAATAGAGCACGAAGGAGCGGTGCCGGAAGGCGGCGAACCTTTCTTCCCGGGGCCTGCCTGGGGCGCCATCGGCAGCTGTTTCGGTCATCTGGACGCGGGCGAGCCTTCAGGGATTCTCATCAGTCGGTCCCCATTGGCGGCGCCAGGGCAGTGCTGGCAAGGGTCTGGGCCAAAGTTCCATAAAGCGCCCCATTGAACGTCGCGTACCGTGTGCGGCGCCTATGATCTTGCCACCCAGGACCCCGAACCTCCGGATCCGGACGAACCGATGGCTGGAGGGGGCGCCCGGAATTTGTGCGAAACGGAACGTTCCGCCTGGCGCGGTCATTATTGACAGTGCGCTATTGCATTAGGGATTACGAAACGCGAGACAGGTTAAGGGGGGCAATTAGATTCCGCGCGAGGCGAGTCGCGCACCGGGAGCCCAGCGCCCATGTTCGGCAAACTGTTCAGCCTTATGTCGACAGACATGGCGATCGACCTGGGTACGGCGAACACGCTGGTTTATGTGAAGGGCCACGGCGTGCAGCTCGATGAGCCCTCTGTCGTTGCCTATGTGAACCAGAACGGCCGAAAGGTCGTCCACGCGGTCGGCAAGGAAGCCAAGCTGATGCTTGGCAAGACCCCCATCTACATGGAAGCAGTCCGTCCCATGCGGGACGGCGTGATCGCCGACTTCGAAGTCGCCGAGGAGATGATCAAGCGCTTCATCCAGAAGGTGCAGGTCCGCCGCTCCTTCATCGCGCCGGTGATCATAATCTGCGTTCCCGCCGGCGCCACACCGGTCGAACGACGCGCCATCCAGCAGTCGGCCCAGATGGCCGGCGCGCGTCAGGTCCATTTGATCTATGAACCCATGGCGGCCGCTATCGGTGCAGGCCTGCCGATCGATGAGCCGTCGGGCTCCATGGTCGTCGATATCGGTGGCGGAACGACTGAGGTGGCTGTGCTGTCGCTCGGCGGTCTGGTCTATTCCCGTTCGGTCCGCGTCGGCGGCGACAAGATGGACGATGCGATCGTCAACTATCTGCGCCGGGAAGAGAATCTGCTGATCGGCGAGGCGTCTGCCGAGCGCATCAAGAAGGAAATCGGCACGGCCAAGGCCCCCGACAACGGCAAGGGCATGTCGCTCGACATCCGCGGCCGGGACCTGATGAACGGCGTGCCGAAGGAAATCGAGATCACCGAAGCGATGGTCGCGAAATCTCTTGCCGAGCCGGTCACGCAGATCGTCGACTCGGTCAAGACCGCACTCGAAGCCATGCCGCCGGAACTCGCCGCCGACATCGTCGACAAGGGCATCGTGCTCACGGGCGGCGGTGCGCTTTTGCGGAACCTCGACGTTGTGTTGCGCGAGCGCACCGGCCTGCCAGTGACTGTGGCCGAGGACCCGCTGAAATGCGTCGTGCTCGGCTCTGGGAAAGTGCTAGAGAATCTCGACAAGATGAAGGGCGTTCTGGCGCCGGAGGTTTAGGCCTCACGGGCTGAGACGCGGGACATCGATGTCCCGGAGACGCCGGGGCCTCGGGAGCCAAGATGGCCTGGTATGGCAACAGACGATCCGGACAGCCGCGCCCCGGCGCGCGTGCGATCGTCGTTGGCCTTGGCCTGTCGATGGTGGGCGCGCTGGCGATCCAGACATCAACGGCCGTTCGCTCCGGGATCGAAGCGTCCCGCAAATCGATGGATGGTACAACGGCCAGCCTGGCCGGCGTTGCTTCCGGACTTGCCGGCTGGTCGTTGGGCTTTGGCAGTCAGGAAGACCAGGCGCGCATCGCTGAACTCGAATTGCAGGTCCGCGACCTTCACCGCTGGAAGGAACTTGCCGAGACCATGGCGCTGCGCATGGAACGCTATGAAAAGCTGCTCGACCTCGTCGGCGAGACCCAGGGCCAGTCGGTGACGGCGCGCGTCGTTGCCGAAGAGAACGGTCCCTTTGCCGCCTCGCGTATCGCAAACGCCGGCGCCGCCAACGGCGTGCGAGAGGGGTTTGCGGCCATCAACGAATACGGCCTTGTCGGCCGCGTCGTGCGGGTGGGCGAATACTCATCCCGTATCCTGATGCTGACAGACTTCGCGAGCCGCATCCCCGTGATGGGCTCCCAGTCGGGCGACCGCGCCCTGCTGGTTGGCGACAATGGCACAAGCGCGCGCCTGCTCGAGCCGGAGACGCCCGACGAGATCATTCCGGGCGAGGTCTGGGTGACATCGGGCGACGATGGAAAGATGCCGCTTGGCGTGCGCGTCGGAGTTGCGCGGAAAGTCGGCGAGGCGTGGGTCCTCGATCTTGCGCTCGAGGCCCGGCCGATCGACTTCGTCCGTCTTGTCCCGCCGCCTGATTTTGCCGATCCTGACCTCGTGCCGCCGCTGGGCGGCGTGCAGCGAAACACGGACTCGACCCTGCGCACGTTCAGCCCCGCGCCGATCGCGCCTGTCACATCCCCGGCGCCAGCTGGCGCTGCAGCCCAGCCGCTGCGCGGGCGCACCATCGGCCCCGCCTCCGGGCAGGGAGGGGCGCAGTGACGACTGCGTGGCGTCTCTGGGTGCTGATCCTTGTGGTGCTGGCCGCGCTTGCAACCGCTTTCGGCATGCGCGTCGGTCTCGGCGCGGTGTGGTGGCCGATCGCGGGGCTCTGGCTCGCAGCAGGCTTGGCAGCATTTGGACTTTCAGTCTGGGTCGCCGGCTGCCTGATCATGCTCGGCATCGGGATGGATTACATGGGCGAGGCGCCGATCGGATCCTGGCCGCTCGCCCTCCTGTGCGCCTATGGCGTTGCGTTGATTGCCTGGGATCGCCAGCCGCCCATTTCGGTGGTCGGGGCAGAAGCGATCGCGCTGATCGGCGGCTTCATCGCCGCTAGCCTCGCGCTCGGCGTTGCGGGCAGCATTGCCGGCCATCCCGGCTTTGCGCGCGGCGCCCTGACGGGTGATTTCATTATGACCGCGATCCTGTATCCTCTCGTGCGCTTCGTGATCCTGCCGGCGAGCATCAGGGTGGCCAGACGATGAGCCTCAGCAAATGAGCAGAGACTGGAAAAATCTCTTCCCTTCGCGCCGGATGATCTTTCTCAGCGGCGGCGGCGTGGTGTTCCTGGGCCTTACCGCGCGGCTCGCCGAGCTGCAGCTTTTCCGCCAGCAGGAGTTCGAAACCAAGGCGCGCGAAGTTCGCATCAAGCTTGAACCGGCGCCGCCTCACCGCGGTACGATCTACGACCGGAACGGGCGCGAACTGGCCAGTTCGAAGCGCAATTTCTATGTCACCCTGCGTCCCGAGGTCGCCAGCCTCGCGCGCGACAAGCAGACCCGGCAGGCGGAGATCGGTGACGTCATCGAACGCATTGGCAAGCTTTTGCGTCTGAGCGACGCCAGGAAGCGCTCGCTGCTGCAGGACGCGACCACGCCGCCTGCGCACCGCGATGTGCTGGTTGCGGACGATCTTACATGGGAGGAGTTCGCCCAGGTCAACGTGATGGCGCCTGAGCTCAACGGCATCAGTGCGGAGGTGGGCGAGCTCCGCTCCTATCCGCTGCAGGCGGCGTTCTACCACACGATCGGCTATGTCCAGAAAGCCAACGAGGCCGATATCTCGCGCATGGTGGATGCAGAGCTGGCTGCGGCCGGGGAGATGCTCGATTCACCTGAGGGCAAGAAACGCGCGGCGGCAGTGCGACGGCTCTACAAGCATCCGGCCATGCGCGTCGGCAAGCAGGGTATCGAAGCCTATGGCGAGATGGCGCTCAAGGGTGAGCCCGGCAACGAACGCCTGCTGCAGAACGCCACCGGCCGCGTGATCGATCGCCTGCCCAGCGAGGACCTCGCCGGCAAGCCGGGTGCTGATGTCGTTCTCTCGATCGATGCGGAGCTTCAGGCCATCGCGATCCGGCGATTCGGCATCGAAGCCGGCAGCGCCGTCATGATCGACATCGCAACCGGCGAAGTCGTCTGCATGATGTCGACGCCCTCGCCTGATCCGAACCTGTTTGTCAGCGGCATTGCATCGGGGCCGTACAAGGCCCTGCGCGAGGACGAGCGGAACCCCCTCTATCACAAGGCTTATGACGGCGTTTATCCGCCGGGATCGACCTTCAAGATGGTGGTTGCCGCCGCCGCGCTTGAAACAGGCGCGATGAAGCCGGAGGACCAGGTCAGCTGCCCCGGCAAGGCGTGGTACTACACACGCTTCTACAACTGCTGGCGGCCGGAAGGACATGGAGTGGTCAACCTCCACACCGGGCTTCAGAAATCATGCGACTGCTATTTCTATCGTGCGGCGCAGAGGACCGGCATCGAGGAGATCGCCAAGGTCGCGAAGCGTTTCGGTCTGGGTCATCGCTATGAACTGGGCATCACCGGCGGCAAGTCCGGCGTGGTTCCGAACAACGAATGGAAGCTGACGAACCCGCGTATCAAGGAAAAGTGGTACGATGGCGATACGATCAGCGCGGGCATCGGGCAGGGCTATGTGACGGCGACCCCGTTTGAACTGGCCGTAATGGTTGCACGCATTGCGGGCGGACCGCAGATGCCGGATCCGCACATGATTGTCGGCGGCATACGCGTGCCCGACAAAACGATCACCCCGATGGGAGAGTTCAAGCCGGGCGTGCTCGAGGCCGTGCGCGCGGGCATGTTCGCGGTGAC
>JBMOGP010000009.1:0-15894 GCA_049318285.1 Hyphomonadaceae bacterium | reverse complement strand
GTGGCGGAAGGGGTGGGATTCGAACCCACGGTAGAGTTTCCCCTACGACGGTTTTCAAGACCGTTGCCTTAAACCACTCGGCCACCCTTCCTTGGCGGATCTTCTAGGCACGGTTGGCTGCAAAGAAAATGGTTTACAGCGGCGCAGGTCGGATAAGACGCCTGAAGACGGCAAGGCTGCGGTTATCGGGGAAATCGGCGGCCGAGTTGCTGAAATTCGCGCCGGGTCGCTAACCATAGCGTCAGTCCGAGCTAAATTGATGAAAATTGACGCAGCTCAGTTGCAGGGCGGGCAAGCTCCGCAGGGCTAAGTTGGTCCCATGCCGCGAGAAGAGCGGCTGACTTCAAGAGGGACCGATAATGGCAGGACGCCTCACCTTCCGCGTTGCCGCGTTCGCTGGCGCACTGCCCTTGGCGTTGGCGATGAGCCTGATTGTTTCTGGACCTTCGCTGGCGCAGGCTACGATCGAGTATAAATCCGCGCCGAAGACGATAATACCGCGGCTGGAGTTGCGCTCCGATATGTTGTCGCTGAGCGTGGCGCCGCACGCCCCAATCCCGAGTTTCTCGAACGCCGCGCCGGCCGGCGCGCTCGACCTGCGCCCAGGCGCGCCGAAGGCGACGTTCGGACCTACGCCCCTCGCGGCTTCTGGTGCATCTGAGCCTCTGACCGCTCGCAAGGTTGCGCCCGTGGCGGTTGCGCCGTTTGCCGGTCCTCCCTATGAGGTCGCGGGCCGCTGGTATGTGCCGGCCCACGAGCCGAACTACAACGAGGTCGGTACTGCCTCGTGGTATGGACCGACCTTCCATGGCAAGGCCTCTGCGTCTGGCGAACGGTTCAATGAGAATGATCTGACGGCGGCGCACCCGACCCTTCCGATCCCCTCGCTTGTGCGCGTCACCAACGTGGAGAATGGCAAGGCTGTCGTTGTCCGGCTGAATGACCGCGGTCCGTTTGTGGACGATCGGATCATCGACCTGTCGAAGGCGGCGGGTGCTGCGCTCGACATGCACGCCAAGGGCACCGCGAAGGTTCGGGTGGAGTACGTTGGACCTGCCCCCGCCGATGGCGGTGGCGAACCCACGGTTGCGACCCAGCCCCAGCGTGTGGATATGGCAATGCGCTCGCTGCCGCCGATCGTGGTAAATCAGGTGGCGGTGAAGCCTGTGAGTGGTTTCTACCTGCAGGCCGGTGCGTTCTCCGATCTTGGCAATGCCCGCGCCCTGCGCGGCCGTCTCGCCGGCGCCGGACCGCTCACGATCGAGACGGTCCAGGTCAATGGCGCCGCACTCTACCGCGTTATGCTCGGCCCCTGGGCGTCCCGCGATGGTGTTGAAGCGGCGCGCCGGACCCTCGACGGACCCGCCGCGAAGGCCATTGTTGTCGCCCGGAACGGCTGAACCGGGCGGGGCAGGCAGGGGATTGCCGCTCTGCGGCTTCCCGGCGGTTGACGCGGATGCCCAAAACGCCGTTTTGTGGCGGGATTCCCGAGGGAGTCTGCCGCCATGCGTTTCATTGCTGGAACCCTTGCCGTTGCCGTGCTGGCAGCTGCATCCGCCGTCGCCCAGCCGGGGCCAGGCGCGCCAATCGCGCCTGCGTCAACGGAGGCGTCGGCGGCCGACCCGCTAAGCACAGCAGCGACCTACGCCTATATCATGGATGGCGACACCGGCCTGCCTCTATACTCCAAGAGGGGCGATGAGCCGATGATCCCGGCGTCGATGTCGAAGCTGATGCTCTACTACATGGTGTTCGAGCGTATCAAAGCTGGCCGACTGGCGATGACCGACGAATTTACCGTGAGCGAACATGCGTGGCGTACAGGCGGAGCCGGCACCGATGGTTCGACCATGTTCCTGCCGCTGAACTCGAAGGTGAACGTTCAGGACCTGCTCAAGGGTGCGGTGATCGTCTCGGGCAATGACGCGTGTATCGTGCTTGCCGAAGGACTGTTCGGCAGCGAGGAAGCCTATGCGCGCCAGGCGACGACACGCGGCAAGGAACTCGGCCTCACCAATTCGACGTTCGCCAACGCGACCGGCTTGGATGATCCACGCCATCGCATGAGCGCACACGATATCTCGCTGCTTTCGTTCAGGCTGATCAAGGACTTTCCAGAGTTCTATCCGTTGTTCTCGGAGCCGGAGTTCACCTTCAACAAGACACGCCAATACAACCGCAATCCCCTTCTGCGGGAGCTGGACGGTGCGGACGGCGTGAAGACAGGGCACTTGTCCGTTTCGGGCTATGGACTTGTCGGTTCAGCGGTGCGTGAAGGCAAGCGGCGGATCATCGTGCTGAACGGTCTGGTTAGCGAGACGGCGCGTAAGCAGGAGGGTCCGCGCGTTATGCGGTCTGCCTTCCTTGATTTCACCTCAGCGACACTGTTGACCAAGGGCGCTCAGGTTGCGGTTGCCGATGTGTGGCTGGGCGAGCAGGCGCAGGTGCCTCTGGTGGCGGCAGAAGCGTATGCGGTCGGGCTGCATCTCGATGCGGTCGACAAGATCAAGGGCGAAGTTGTCTACAAGGGGCCGCTGTATGCGCCCGTGAAGGAAGGCGATGTGGTCGGCGAACTCGTGATCACGGCTCCAGGCACGCCGCCAAAGCGCATTCCGGTGGCGGCGGGCGCGACAGTCAATCAGCTCGGCTTTTTCGGCAAGGCGATGCTTGGGCTGAGGGGTGACTAGCTCTTGGCGCAACGCGGCCGGTTCATAACGCTCGAGGGCGGCGAGGGCGTGGGCAAGTCCACGCTTGCGGCCGCGATTGCCTCGCACCTGGCTGCCAATGGCGTCGAGATTGTCCGCACGCGTGAACCGGGCGGATCGCCGGGCGCGGAGACGCTGCGGCGTCTGATCCTCGATCCACCCGACGACATCTGCGGATGGAATCCGGTCGCAGAGGCATTGCTGTTCTACGCCGCGCGCAGCGACCATCTCGATCGCACGATCCGACCGGCCCTGGCGCGCGGGGCCTGGGTGATTTGCGATCGCTTTTCGGACTCGACGCGGGCCTATCAGGTTGCGGCAGGAGGCGTCGCGCCGGAGCATTTCGATGCGCTTGAGAGAATGTGCGTTGGCGCAGATGGCCCGGATCTCACGCTCGTACTTGATCTGCCGATGGACATTGCGCGTACACGGATGAAGTCGCGGTCGGCCGCGCGGGATGCAATCGAGTCCCGCGACCTCGACTATCACGCCGCGGTGCATCGCGCCTTCCTCGACATCGCGCATGCCAATCCGCAACGTTGTCTTGTGCTGGATGCTTCCGCTTCGCCAGAGTTGTTGGCGCTGAATGCGTTGGCGGAAATCACGCGACGCTTTCCGGAGGTCCGTTGATGGAGCTCCAACCGGATGATTGCGGACCCGTGTTTGGCCATGAGGTCGCGCGCCGGGAGTTCTTTGAGGCGCTCGCGGCTGGCCGAATGCATCATGGCTGGCTGCTGCGCGGTTCGCGCGGTGTCGGCAAGGCGCGGCTCGCGCTGCGGCTGGCCCTGCACCTTTTGGGCGATCGCACAGACCTGTCCGCCTCGCCCGACCCTGCGCTGACGCGGCTGGCGCTTGCCGGCAGTCATCCGGACCTGCGCGTGATCCGCCGCCCGTTCGACGACAGGGGCAAGCAGAAATCAGAAATCCCGGTCGACAGCGTACGCGAGCTTGCGCAGTTCTTCTCGCTGCGTCCTGCGCTTGGCGGCTGGCGCGTGGCGATCATTGACGCTGTCGATGAGATGAACCGCTTCGGCGCCAACGCTGTGCTGAAGACGCTTGAGGAGCCGCCCGGCAAAGCCGTTTTGTTCCTGATCTCGCATGGCGAACAGGCGTTGTTGCCGACGATACGCAGCCGTTGCCGCGTGCTGCGCTGTGGCGCGCTGACCGAGCGCGACGATCTGGCTGTGCTGGCGCAGGCAGGCCACACGGGCGCAAGGGCCGAGTCCGTCGCAGCGCTGGCGCCAGGCAGACCGGGACGTGCGATCGCGTTGATGCAGGGTGATGGCGACGCAGCGGGCGCAGCGATCGACTCGCTGTTGCGCGCGGATGGCGTTGATGCGGCGGCGCTGCAAGGCGTGCTGTCTCAGGCGGCGCGCAGCGAAGGCGCGCTGGCCATGTCGCTGGAGCATCTGCGCGGATATCTGCAGAGGCGGGCTATGCGTGAGAGCGATCCGGTGCTTGCGGGCGATCTGGCGGATGCAGCGCTCACCGTGGCGCGTATCAGCGCCGAGGCGTCGGCGTTGAATCAGGATCGCGCGCAGACGGTGGCCGCGATGCTCCAGGCCGTGTCTGGCCGTCTCGGCAGTGCGGGAGCCTGACGCTTGCTGTTCGACACGCATGTGAACCTACACGCCGAGCAGTTCGCGTACGACTTGCAGGATGTGCTGTTGCGGGCACGAGCGGCGGGCGTCACACGCATGGTGACGATCTGCGACCGGCTTGACCGCTATCCCGCCGTGAAGGCGATTGCGGCGGCGAACGATGACATCCACTGCACAGTTGGCGTGCATCCGCACTATGCGAAGGACTTCTGGTCGCTGCAGGCTGGAACGCTGGTCGAGGAAGCGCGCGACGCGAAGGTGGTCGGCATTGGCGAGACGGGGCTGGACCAGCACTACGGCTACAGCGACATCGTCCTCCAGGAACGGAGCTTCATCGAACATATCGCTGCGGCGCGTGAGACCCAGTTGCCCCTGGTTGTTCATACGCGCGAGGCCGATGACCTGACCGGCGACATTCTCGAGCGTGAGTACAGGCGTGGCCCGTTTCCAATCCTGATGCACTGCTATACGAGTGGCGAGCGGCTCGCGATGCGGGCGATGGATCTTGGGGCATGGTTCTCGGTCTCGGGTATCCTGTCGTTCAAGAACGCGACCGACGTTCGGGGCGTCATATCGAAGATCCCGTTGCACAAGCTGATCCTCGAAACCGATTGCCCCTACCTTGCGCCGATCCCGCATCGCGGCCGTCGCAATGAGCCGGCCTATGTCGCGGATGTGTGCCGCGCGTTCGCCGCCCATCGCGGCCTAGACGTTGAGGACGCTGCCCGGCTGACGACAGAGAACGCCTTAGCGCTGTTCAGGCGGATCCAATGAGCGCGTCCGCGACGAAGGGCCGGTTGCAGGTTCGTATCCTCGGGTGCGGTTCGTCCGGCGGCGTCCCGCGGATCGGCAATGACTGGGGCGTCTGCGATCCTGCGGAACCGCGCAACCGACGGACGCGCTGTTCAGCCTTGGTCCGTTACTGGTCGCCTGGGGCGGCCGAGCCAACGCTGGTGCTGATCGACACGTCTCCGGATCTGCGTGAGCAGTTGCTGGCGGCACAGGTTACGCGGCTGGACGCGGTCGTCCTCACACATGAACACGCTGACCAGTGCCATGGCATCGACGATCTGCGCGCGCTCGTGCTCCGCGCGATGAAGCGCATCCCGCTGCACATGGACGCCGAGACGGCTCGCGTCGTCGGAGACCGGTTCAGATACTGCTTCGAGGGGGCGGGCGCGTACCCTGCCATCCTCGACCGGCACGACAATCTGGTAGCGGGGCAGGCGGTCAGGCTCGGAGGTCTGGGTGGCGACCTGGAGATGCTGGCGCTGACGCAGGACCATGGTGGGATCAGTTCGCTGGGATTTCGGATTGGGACGTTTGGCTACTGCAACGATGTAGTACGGTTGCCGGAGGTGACGCTCGAGCGGTTGTACGGGCTCGACACGCTGGTGGTCGATGCGCTGCGCTACAGACCGCACCCGACGCATGCGAGCGTTGCGGAGGCGCTTGCCTGGATCGAGCGGCTCAAGCCGCGGCGCGCCGTGCTGACGAACCTGCATGTCGATCTGGACTACGCCAAGCTGCGGTCCGAGCTGCCAGCGGGCGTGGAGCCCGCCTATGACGGGATGGAGCTGGAGATGCCGCTACATGGCTGATTTCAATATCAATCGTATTGCCCATAATGTTGATTATGCGACTGACGCAGTGAGGGGTGTAGGGCGTGGCTGAGACGGACAAGGTTTCCGCAGGCGGCAACGCCGGCGTCGAGGGAGGGGCCTCCCTCCCCTCGTCAGGCGACGCGTTTCGCGATCTGGTGGCGTTAATGGCTCGGCTGCGGGATCCGGTTGGGGGGTGTCCGTGGGACGTGGCGCAGACCTTCCGGACGATCGCGCCGTATACGATCGAGGAGGCCTATGAGGTGGCCGACGCGATCGAGCGGAATGACATGGTTGAGCTACAGGGCGAGCTTGGCGATTTGCTGTTTCAGTCTGTGTTCCACGCGCGCATGGCTGAAGAGGCCGGACACTTCGATATCGACGACGTCGTGCGCGGACTGGTCGAGAAGATGATCGAGCGGCATCCGCACGTGTTTGGGTCGGCCACGATCTCAGACGCGGATGCGCAGACCGGCGCTTGGGAGACGATGAAGGCTGCTGAGCGGGCGAGGAAGTCTCAAGATGGAATGCCGAGCGCCATAGACGGGGTTGCGCTGGGTTTGCCGGCCCTGATGCGGGCCGAGAAGCTGGCCAAGCGCGCCGCCAGGGTCGGGTTCGACTGGCCTTCGCCGGAACCGGTTTTCCACAAGCTTCAGGAAGAAATCCGGGAACTCGAGGAAGCGATCGCTGCGCCGGTGCGTGACGAGGGGCATGTGGCCGAGGAGTTGGGTGACATCCTGTTCGTGGTTGCCAACCTGTGCCGGAAGCTCGCAGTGGATCCGGAGAAAGCTTTGCGTGGTGCCAATTCAAAGTTTGGCAAGCGTTTCCGTGCTATGGAGAGGCTGGCGCGCGCACGAGGTCAGGACTTCGCGATGCTTTCGCTCGACGAGCAGGAAGCGCTGTGGACCGATGTCAAGACGGGCGAGCGTTCGCCCGGCGCGGCGTAGGCGGCACTTGCTCGGCTGCCGCTGCCAGTGGTTTCGATGACGTTGTGCAAGGCGTCGGTCGTTCCGGGGTGATCTGCTGCTGTGGATACCTGGCACGCACCGCTAGCTGGCGGCGCGCAAAGTCCAGCTCCTCTCGCGTGTCGACGTCGAGCAGTATTGGCGGTGGCGCGTTGAGGCCGAGAACGCGAAACCCACCCTGCCCGATGATCTTCTTTGCGCCGTCGTCTCCCTCCAGCTGGCTGAGTTGCTCGAAGCTCGCTGCACCGAACGCTGTTGGGGGATGCACGCGCCCAGGCGCACCGGCGTGGACGATGTCGACGTCGCCAAGTTTCGCCGTAAGTGCTTCTATCAGCCATGGCTCGATGAACGCCATGTCGCCCATACAGACGACGATAGCATCTGGCTTGAACTGAAGCGCGACCTGCACGCCCACGGCGATGGAGTGGCCGAGGCCGTGCTTGGGCTTCTTGTTGAGTGCGATTACGAACCTGCCGGCAAGGCTGTTGCGAATGCTGTGGTGATCTGGCGGACAAACAGCGACGCGCGCCAGCACTGGCAGGCTGGCGATGACGTCGGCTGAATGGTCGATCAGGGGCTTGTGCCCAAGGAGCGCCATCAGCTTGTCGCGTCTGCCATAGCGGCGTGACAGGCCGGACGCCAGCAGCATGACGACGACGCGGTTCAGGGGCACGCTCATCGCGATCCTCCGCGCTCGTTCCAGACCTTCACGATTTCTGAGAGCGCTGAGACGGCAAGCGAACGCGGGTCCTGTGACGGAAAAAGACCGATCGGACCGGTCAGGCGCGTGATGTCATCGGGCCCGGCACCGAGTGCGCGGAGGGTTTCGATGCGGCGCTGGTGCGTCTGGCGCGAGCCAAGTGCGCCGACATAGAAGGCCGGGCTGCGCAGTGCATCTAGCAGGATCGGCGCTTCCCATTCGTGTTCGTGAAAGAGACACGCGACGGCTGTGTTTGCGTCGAGTGGAAGCGACGACGCCGCCGTCGGCACCGTGAGCCGGATAAGGTCATCGGCGTGAGATCGGCAGAAGTCGAGTGTCGCCTGTTCCTGGCTGGCGACGACAAGTTCGACGTTAGAAGTGCGCGCCATCTGGCTCATGGCGACGATTTCCCATCCGCGTCCGGCAAGGACGATCCTCAAGCGTGGGTCGTACCGGCGGACAAACTCGCCTGCCCGGCCGCGTTCGCTCACTTCGAGAAGCCGAAGGCTGCTGCGGCTGGATTTGGGATCGAAGCCGAGTGCAAAGGGTGTGCGCGATCGGCCGAGCGCGATCGCCTTTTGGAGCAGCTCACGGCCTGGCGAGGCATCGACATGAAGATCGAGGCCGCCGCCACATGGCAGGCGGACATCGAGATAGGGCGAGCCGCTGCCGTAGCGAATCGTTCGGTTCGAGCCTTCACGAAGCGCGGTCTGGGCTTCCTCGGTCAGAGCCTGCTCCAGGCAGCCGCCCGAGATGCTGCCAGCGAACCGACGGTCGCCCGCGACGGCCAGCTGGGTGCCGAGCGGCCGCGAAAATGGTCCATCGAGGCCAACGATCGTGACGAGCGCCGCAGGTCGTCCGGCCGCCAACTCTGCTTCGGCGAAGACAAGCACGTCATGATCGCTCGCAAGGCCGGGAGGTAGGGCGTCTTCCGCCATGTCAGCAGGCGCTCCGTCGGCCGCCAGCCTGTCTGGCGACTTGAATCCATCCCAACCCATCTGCCGGACCTTGCCTCAGATACGGGTTAGGCCCTAGCGCTAATGCATGGTTTCGTACTGGTACAACGCGTGCCGGTCAACGTAACGGTACCGCGAGGATGCACATGCAGGCAGGTGTTCAGCAGTATGCCGAGGGTCGGATCCTCGCCGAAGCCGAGGGCGCGATCGGCTGGCTTACATTCAACCAGCCAGAACGACTAAATGCCGTCCGACGGGACATGTGGGACGCTATCCCTGCGGCCGTCGCGGCGCTGATGGCTGATCCGGCCGTGCGTTGCATCGTGCTGCGCGGCGCCGGCGAGCGGGCATTCATTTCAGGCGCCGACATCGCCGAGTTCGACGTTCAGCGGAATGATGCGGCATCGAACCGGCAGTTTACGGCTGCCGTTAGCGCAGCCACGGCCTCTCTGCTCGCTGCGCCTTTGCCAGTGGTCGCGATGATCAGGGGGTTCTGCATCGGCGGCGGCATGGTGATCGCCAGCGCATGCGACATCCGCATCTGTACCGAAGGCGCGCGCTTTGGCGTGCCGGCGGGTCGCCTCGGGCTGGGGTACGAGTTGGAGAATCTGCAGCGCCTCCAGGGGATCGTCGGGTCAGGCATCGCGCTCGACATGATCGCAACGGCGCGGCAACTCACAAGCGCGGAAGCCTGGCGGCTGGGGCTGGTGAACCATGTCGTGTCCGAAGCCCTGCTCGACACGACAATTCGTACGCTTGCCGACCAGATCGCCGCAACGGCGCCGATGACGTATGCGGCCGCCAAGCTTTCCAGCCGCGCCGCCAGCGATCCGGCGCTCCGGCCAGCTGCGCAGGCCGCAATCGATGCCTGCTTCGATAGTCAAGACTTCCGCGAGGGCCGCGCCGCGTTTCATGAGCGCCGCGACCCCGTTTTCAAAGGCAGATAGGCATGCCGACCTTCGACGATCTGATGGCGCAACCGTTTGCAACCATGCCGGATCTTATCCGCGCCCATGCTGCCAGCCGACCGGATCATCCGGCGGTGGTCGATGGCGATCGCATGCTGACGTTTGCGGGGCTCGATACGCTCATCGATCGGGCTGCGGTGGCTCTGCAGCGGGACGGCGTACGGAGGTTGGATACGGTAGCCATCTGTAGTCCGTCTTCGATCGAGTATGTGGCGATCTTTGTCGCCGCCCTGCGCGTTGGAGCTGCCGCCTGCCCGCTTGCACCATCTTCGACCGCCGATCAGTTGGCGATGATGGTGAAGGACTGCGGCGCCAGGTTGGTCTTCGTTGATGATGCAGCCTCGCTTGCGCTTGGGTCTGTCGCTGAGCCTCCTGCTGCGCAGCGCATTGCGCTTGAAGGCAGCCGCAATCAGACATTTGCGGCGTGGCTTGCGCCTGAGGAAGCTAAGCCGGCGCCCGTCGAGATTTCTCCTGACCAGCCGTTTAACATCATCTATTCGTCGGGCACGACGGGAGCACCCAAGGGCATCGTCCAGCCGCACAAGATGCGATGGGGCCATGTGAGGCGTGCCGAGACGCTCGGCTATGGGCCAGATGCAATCACGGTGGTGTCGACCCCGCTATACTCGAACACGACGCTGGTGAGCTTGATCCCGGCTCTGATGCGTGGCGGGACGGTTGTGCTGATGCGCAAGTTCGACGCGCGTGGCTTTCTCGCGTTGTCACAGCAGCTTCGCGCCACGCATGCCATGCTGGTGCCGGTGCAGTATCGGCGGCTGATGGACCTGTCGGACTTCGATAGTTTCGATCTGTCATCCTATCGCATGAAGACCTGTACCAGCGCCCCGTTTCCAGCAGAGCTGAAGGCAGACATCCTGAAGCGTTGGCCGGGTGGGCTCGTCGAGATCTACGGCATGACAGAAGGTGGTGGATCGTGCCTGCTGCGTGCGCATGAGTTTCCGCACAAGTTGCACACGGTTGGCCAGCCAGCGCCGGGGCACGACATCCGGATCATCGGCGAGGATTGCAAGGAGCTACCGCACGGCGAGACCGGAGAAGTTGTCGGCAGGTCGATCTCGATCATGACGGGCTATCACAACCAGCCGAAGAAGACGGCCGACGCTGAATGGTACAGCCCCGAGGGCGAGCGCTTCATCCGGACTGGTGATGTGGCCCGGTTCGACGAGGACGGGTTTCTGGTGCTCAGTGACCGTAAGAAGGACATGATCATCACGGGCGGCTTCAACGTCTACCCCAGCGACCTCGAGGCCGAGCTGGCGAAGCATCCGGCTGTCGCGGAATCCGCCGTGGTCGGCATCCCATCACGCGAATGGGGCGAGACGCCAGCGGCGTTCATTGTGTTGCGGGCGGGCGAGACGGCGACGGCCGAGGCGCTGAAGACGTGGCTCAATGGTCGCGTCGGCAAGACGCAGCGGCTGACCTACGCGGTCTTGGTGGAGACGTTGCCGCGATCCTCGATTGGCAAGGTGCTAAAGCGACAGCTGCGGGATGAATACAAGCCGCCGGCCTGAGGCGGGCCACAGCGCGATTGCCGCATGGCGTCTCCCCGACATATCCTGTGGTCGAGCGGGGCCATAACCCGGGCGAGGAAGCGTAACCGATGACCAGCAGGCTGACCGACGAACAGTTGATTGCTCAGGGCATGACGGTCGCTGCTCACGCGCGTCGCATGCCGGATCGGCTGGCAATCATCTCTCCGTCAGGCAACCTCACCTGGAAGCAACTGAACGAGCAGGCCAACCGGATGGTGCGCCTGTTTCGCAGGCGGGGGTTGCAGGTTGGCGATGGAGTGGCGCTGCTGGCGCACAACGGGCCGGAGTTTGCCATCGTATGGGCCGCGACGCAGCGCGCAGGCCTGCGGCTCACGGCTGTGAACTGGCATCAGACGCCGGAGGTGATCGCCTATGTCGTGGACAATTGTGATGCACGGGCACTGATTGCAAGCGGACGGTTCGTGGCGGGGGCGACAGCGGCGGCGGTGCTGTCGGACAAGCTTGTCGTAAAACTCGCCTACGCCGGTGCGATCGAGAGCTTTGATGATTTTGAAGCGGGGCTGGCGTCCGAGTGTGGCGATGACATCACAGATGCCGAGCCAGGCTCGACCATGCTTTACACGTCAGGAACAACCGGCCGGCCGAAAGGCGTCTATCGCCGGACGCGGCCAGTGGTGTCTCAGCTCACCGGGATATGCAACGAAACGGCGAAGTGGAACCCTGCCGAAGACATCTCGCTACTGACGGGGCCGCTGTATCATGCCGCGCCGCTGGGTATCAATTTCGTGATCCCTATCAATGCTGGCGTCACGACGCTGCTGATGGACAAGTGGGATGCGGAGGAAACGCTACGGCTCATCCAGCAGCACAAGGCGACGCATACGCATGTGGTGCCGACGATGATGCACCGCATGCTGCAACTGCCGGAGGAGACACGGCAGAAGTACGATGTCTCGTCGATGCGTTGGATGATCCACGGCGCGGCGCCCTGCCCTGCGCATGTAAAGCAGGCGATGATGGAGTGGTTCGGGCCGGTTCTCTACGAGTACTATTCCTCGACCGAAGGCGGCGGCGTGTTCGTCAGTCCGCACGAGTGGTTGCGCAAGCCCGGCACGGTCGGAAAGGCCGTGCCTGGGGTAGAGATCAAGCTACTGGATATTGACGGTAACCCTGTGCCGCAGGGCCAGGAAGGTTTGATCTACGTGAAGGCGCCGGCAACGGGGCGTTTCGAATACTACAAGGAACAAGGCAAGACAGACGCAAGCTATCGCGGCGACTGGTTCACGCTTGGCGATATGGGCTGGCTTGATACAGACGGCGACCTGTTCCTTACCGGCCGCACGGCGGAGCTGATCATCTCGGGCGGTGTCAACATATATCCTGTCGAGATCGACGAGGTACTGATCCGGCATCCGCTGATCGCAGACGCAGCCGTGGTTGGAGTGCCCAACGAGGATTGGGGCGAGGAGATCAAGGCGGTGGTTGAATTGAAACCCGGTGTCGCTCGCTCTGATGAGACGGCGCAGTCGATCATGAACTTCGCTAAGGATCGCCTGCCAGGCTTCCAGCGGCCGCGGACAATAGACTACGTCGACACGTTGCCGCGCAACGCCGCTGGAAAGGTACTGCGGGCGCAGGTTCGCGCGCCGTACTGGGCCGGCCGCTCGAAGAGCATCTGATGGCGCCCAAGGCCGCGTCGATGTCGGACTATCGCGAGCTGGCCAGGCGACGCGTGCCGCACTTCCTGTTCGAGTATGTGGACGGAGGCTCGTACGACGAGGTCACGCTTGGGCGGAACCAGAGCGACCTGCAAGAGATCGCTTTGCGCCAGCGCGTGATGCGCGATGTTTCTCAGCTCGATCTATCAACGATGCTGCTCGGGCAGAAATCGCGGCTGCCTGTAGCGCTGGCTCCAATCGGACTTGCCGGCTTGCTTGCGCGCCGGGGCGAGGTTCAGGCTGCACGGGCGGCGCGCGACTACGGCGTGCCGTTCACACTGTCGACGGTGTCCGCCTGCAGCCTCGAGGAAGTGACGCGGGCTGTGGCTGACCCTTTCTGGTTTCAGCTCTACATGATCCGTGACCGCGGGTTCATGCGTGACCTGATTGCGCGGGCGCAGGCGGCCAATTGCTCCGCGCTGATGTTTACCGTCGACATGCCAGTTCCGGGCGCGCGGTATCGCGACTATCGCTCTGGCCTCGCCGGCGCGAGTGGGATTTTCGGATCACTCCACCGGATTGGTCAGGCGATGCAACGGCCTGACTGGGCGTGGGATGTCGGGCTGATGGGCCGACCACACAAGCTGGGTAATGTGGCCCCGGTGCTCGGCAAGCGATCTGGCCTTGAGGATTTCTTCAGCTGGATGCGCACGAACTTCGACCCAAGCGTGACATGGCGCGACCTCGAATGGGTTCGCTCCGAGTGGAAAGGGCCGCTCGTACTGAAGGGCGTGCTCGACGCCAACGACGCACGCGCGGCCGTGCAGTCCGGCGCTGATGGTGTTGTCGTGTCCAACCATGGTGGGCGGCAGCTGGACGGCGTCTTGTCCAGCACGCGTGCATTGCCCGCGATCGTACGGGCAGTTGGCGGACAGACGACCATCCTTGCGGATGGAGGAATCCGATCAGGGCTCGACGTAATGCGGATGCTGGCTCTTGGCGCCAATGGCGTGCTGATCGGACGGGCGTGGGCTTATGCTCTTGCTGCGCGCGGCGGGACCGGCGTCGGGCACGTGCTGCAGCTCCTAGAAGCCGAGATGCGCGTGGCGATGGCGCTTACCGGGGTCACCCGGATCGCAGGCATCACGTCGGATATTCTCTCGCGCTGATCTCGACGGCGTTAGTCTGCGTCCTGTTCGATCGGTTGCGCGGCGAGCGGCATCGGTCGCCCATCGAGCGCAGTCTTCAGCTTGCCCCTGTCCAGCGCGCCCTCCCAGCGGCTCACCACCACTGTTGCAACGGCGTTTCCGATAAAATTCGTCAGGGCGCGGCACTCTGACAGGAACCGGTCTACACCAAGGATGATCGCCATGCCCTCGATCGGAATGGACGGGAAGACCGCCAGGGTCGCCGCCAGGGTGATGAACCCTGCGCCGGTCACGCCGGCAGCTCCCTTGGAGCTCAGCATCGCCACGAGCAGCAGGATGATCTGTTGGTCCAGGCCCAGATGCGTGTTCGTCGCTTGCGCGATGAACAGGGCGGCAAGCGTCATGTAGATGTTGGTGCCGTCGAGGTTGAACGAATAGCCGGTCGGCACGACCAGGCCGACGACCGGGCGAGCACACCCTGCCCGCTCCATCTTCTCCATCAGCGCAGGCAATGCGGACTCGGACGACGATGTTCCAAGCACAAGGAATAGCTCGTCCTTGAGATACCGGATCAGCTTGAAGATGCTGAACCCGGCCCAGGCGGCGACTGCTCCCAGGATCACGACCACAAAGACGAGCGATGTCAGCCAGACCGCGCCAATCAGCTTTGCCAAGAAGAGGATGGCGCCGAGTCCCTGGTCTGCAATAATGAACGCGAAAGCGCCGAACGCGCCGATTGGGGCAGCCCGCATCAGGATCGCCACCATCTTGAAGACCGCCGTGCTGAACGATGTCAGCACGTCGACAGCCAGCTTACCCCGCTCGCCGATCGCCGCGAGCGAGATACCGAAGACAATCGCGAGGAAAAGCACCGGCAGGATGTTTGCGCCAGTGAACGCGCCGACGAAGGTCGATGGCACGACATCGCTGATGAAGCCCATCACGGTCAGGGTGTGCGACTGTTCCTCATAGCCGTGCACGCGGTTGACGGCCGCCGGGTCGAGCGAGGCCGGATCGATGTTCATGTTTAGGCCGGGCTGGAACACGTTGGCCACGACCAGGCCGACGACCAGCGCGAGCGTCGAGAAGAACAGGAAGTAAGCGAAGGCCTTGAACACCACGCGGCCAAGCTTGCCGAGGTCGGTCATCCCCGCGATGCCGATCACGATCGTGAGGAACACGACCGGCGCGATGATCATCTTCACGACCTTGATGAACAGGTCGCCGAGGGGCTTGAGGTATTGCGCAACCCACTGGTTCTCTGCGATCGGCGTTGCCGTGGTCACGGACAGGCCGGTGGCGGGGTCGACTGACTGCAGGTAGCTGTTCAGGGGAAACAGGAACCCGATCAGGCCGCCGAGGAAGATCGCGAACAACACCTGGAAGTACAGTTCAGCGTAGAACGGGCCCTTCCGGCGTGGTCCATCCGCCGGCGTCTCCAGCACCGCCATGTCGTCACCTCCGCCCTAGGCCGAGCGCCCTGCGTTGCGGCGCATCACTTCGCTTTAGCCGAAGTAATAGTGGCATCGCGCCCGTGCGCCAGCCCAAATCGAGGTTGGCAGCCACGCCCTAGGTCGCACTGGCTGCCCTTTCGGCAGCAGCGTCCTCTTCGCCCCGATACTTGGCGCCCGGGATGCGGCCCGGCAGGTGGATCAGCAGGGGCGCGGCTACGAAGATCGATGAATAGGTGCCAATGATAATGCCGAACACGATCGAGACGGCAAATCCAAACAGCACTGGCCCGCCCAGAAACGCCATCGACGCCGCCGCCAGCATGGTCGCCAGCGAGGTGATCAGCGTTCGCGACAGCGTTGACGTGATCGAGATGTCGATGACGCGGGTTATCTGCAGCTTGCGGTACTTCTTCAGCATTTCGCGGATGCGGTCATAGACCACGACCGTGTCGTTGATCGAATAGCCTGCCACAGTCAGTACACCGGCCACGATCGTCAGGTCGAAGGCCATCTGCGTAATCGAGAAAAGGCCGATGACCGCATAGACGTCATGAAGCGTCGTGAGGAACGCGCCCGTCCCGAATTTCACTTCAAAGCGGAACCAGACATACATTCCGATGGCTA
>JBMOGP010000008.1:0-16834 GCA_049318285.1 Hyphomonadaceae bacterium | reverse complement strand
GCGAACGTATCGCAATCATCGGCGCCGGCCATGTCGGCGCGACGACGGCCTATGCGCTGACGTTACGCGCGCTGTTCCGGGAGATCGTGCTGATCGACAGCGACGCGGGGCTCGCTGAGGCCGAAGCAGCAGACTTGTCGCACCCGAATGCGATGGATCGTCCTGCGAGGATCTGGGCGGGGGACTATGCTGACACGGCGTCCGCGCGTATCGCCGTGATTACTGCGGGCCCTGCCACCAAGGGCGCTCAAAGCCGGCTGTCCGTGGTGTCGCTAAGCGCAGACATCGTGGCTGCTTGCGTGAAGCAACTCGCGCCCGCAGGCTTCGAAGGCGTCATCGTGGTTGCCTCCAACCCCGTGGACCTCATGGCGCTAATCGCCTGGCGCCACGCCGGTCTGGCACCAGGGCGCGTCATCGGCACCGGCACTCTGCTGGATTCCAGCAGGCTGCGGCAATTGCTTGCCGAGAAGCTGGGCGTTGCGCCCGCGTCGCTGGATGGTGACGTGCTTGGTGAGCACGGCGAGAGTGAAGTGGTCGCCTTTGCTGCGGTGAGGATAGGCGGCATACCGCTTGAGGAGTTCGTCGGCACGAAGCCGCGGCTCAACCATTATGCTCTTGCCGAAGACGTCCGGCAGGCTGGCTATCGCATCGTCGCCGGCAAGGGTTACACATCGTTCGGCGTCGCCACCGCAACCGTCCGCATCTGTTAGGCAATCATGCGCGACGAAAAGGCAGTCCTGCCGGTATCCACACTTCTGACGGGGCAGTACGGGTTCGCCGACATCTATCTCAGTCTGCCATGGATACTTGGGGCAGGCGGCGTCGAACGCGTGCTCGCGCCGAAACTCACATTGGTAGAAGAGGCCGCACTGGGAGGGTCTGCAGCCGTGCTGAGCGCCGCACTGAAAGCGCTCGATGCAGGCGCCGTGAAGGCTCCGTAACGACGACAACGGGTCGAGCCTCTCCTTACGGCGCCATTTCCTTGGGACGATTGCTGGGGCAGGCTACCTTCGGGCAGGTCGGCGGTCGCAGAATCGTCATCCGGCTGAGGAAACGCATAAGCAGCGGAGCGAAATCATGACGAAGCGCACCCAGGCGGCGGGCAAGGGACATTCCCGCCGGGCCATCCTCGCTGGCGGCATGGCAGCCGCGGCGTGGTCGGTTCTTCCCGGATGTGCGACGGCGCAGGGTCCAGTCAGGCCCGGCGCGGGAAAGAGGGTCAACATCGCCGCCATCGGCGCGGGGGGCATGGGCGCCGGTAACATGTCCGCCCTGACTGGCCAGAACATCGTCGCTGCCTGCGATGTCGACTTCGACCGTGTCGCCCGCCAGATGCTGAAGGATGGCCAGCTGCGCTCCGAGCGCGTCGAGCTGAAGGCCGCCTACGACAAGGCCGAACGCTTCACCGACTACCGTCAGATGTTCGACAGGCGAAAGGATATCGAGGCCGTCGTCATCGCAACGCCGGATCATCATCACGCCGTCGCCGCCCGCATGGCGATGGAGCGCGGCCTCCACGTCTACGTCCAGAAGCCGCTGACCTACACGGTGCGCGAGGCGCGACTGCTGACCAAGATGGCGAAGGACAATCCGAAGCTCGTTACCCAGATGGGCAATCAGGGCCACTCCAGTGACGACGGTCGCCGCGCCGTCGAACTCATCCGCGGCGGCGCCATCGGCAAGGTGAAGGAGGTCCATATCTGGACGAACCGACCCGTCTGGCCGCAGGGCGTCGGCAAGCCGGAGCCAAAGCCCGTCCCCGCAGGCCTCGACTGGGACCTCTGGCGTGGTCCCGCCACAGCAGACTGGGGCTATCACCCCGATTATGCGCACTTCAACTGGCGCGGCTGGACGCCGTTCGGTACTGGAGCGCTTGGCGACATGGGCGCCCACCTGATGGACTTCCCCGTCTGGGCGCTTGAGCTTGGCCTGCCTACGAAAGTAGAGACGCGCCACACCCTATGGGGCGGCGATACGGATCCGTGGGATTACAAGCGCCCAGAAGTCCTCACCAGCTATCCACTCGCCGCGATTACCTACTACGAATTCGGGAACGCCAAGGATGGCCCGGTCCGCATCGTCTGGCAGGATGGTGGCCTCGCGCCGCCGACGGTTCCCGACCTCCCGGCTGATCGCATCATGGAAGAGGAGGGCGGCGTCCTCTACACGGGCGACAAGGGCATGCTGTTGCACGACACCTATGGTTCCAAGCCGACGCTCATTGGTGCAGAAGCCATCGCTCGTGGTGCAAAGATACCGCAGTCCCTTCCGCGCATCATCGACGGTACGAAGGGCCACGAGAACAACTGGATTCGCGCCATCCGCGGCGAGGAGAAGATCTCCAACCCGTTCGAGACCTCGGGCCCGCTCACCGAAGCCATGCTGCTCGGAGTCGTTGCGATGTACGCTGGCAAGCCGATCACTTACGATGGCGCGGCGGGCACGATCACCAACCTCTCCGGCATGGATCACCTGCTCGACCGTGAGTATCGGAAAGGGTGGGAACTGTAGCGTTTACTCGTTCCGCGTCTCGCGCCAGCCCTCGTGCGGCCGCAGCCCCGTCGCTGTCGCCGCACCCAGCTCGTCGCAGGCTCCCGGCTCCATGCTGGAAAGCGCGGAGTTGATCTTCTATCCGCCTTCCAGCTTTACCAAATGGAATGCGTTGATCCCGCAATGGACGACTGCGCCATTGTCGTGCAGCACGTAGGGTGTCCACACCTGCGCGAACGATCCGCGCACGAGGATGTCCGGCGCCCAGTACATCTCTACAAATGGGTCGTGGTCCGGCGTCGGCTTCTGGAATTCGCTCGCCGGCATCCGCCGCACGGCCCCCGGCGCGCCGTCGCGTGAGCGAGAGATCGCCAGGCCGCCGTCGGGAAGCTGCACCGACGCTTGAAGCGCCCGGTCGCCATTGCCGACAGCAATCAGGTAGGTGTCGATCACCTGCAGGATAGCCGCTTCCTCAGCCGGGGCAGGCACAAAGCCCGGCGCGTGCGTTATCGCTGGTGCTCCCGGCATTGCCGTCGAGCACGCGGCGGTGGAAAGCAAGGCGGCTGCAGCCAGCAGGCGTTTCATGGATCAGACCCTCCAATGTGGCCCCTGCGGACCTTAAGACCCTGAGGAGGCGGTCGGCGAGGCTGGATTTCCAGCCGGACTCCCCTCTATGGTCACCCCTCGCTGGAGGGCATCGATGCCGCAATCGCTTTCGAACATGATGACGCCTGTCCTGGCGCTGGTCGTCTGGACCATGGTGATCCTGGTCTGGCTCTACCTCCGTCGCATCCCGGCCATGCGGAAGGCGGGGATTGACCCGGCGAAGATCAAGGGCTCCGAAACCTACGCCAGCATGCCGCAGCTGGATCCCAAGGCGGTGTGGGTTTCCGACAACTACAACCACCTGCACGAGCAACCGGTGATCTTCTACGCCCTGTGCGTCTACACCCATCTCGTTGGCGTCTGGGACGGGTTGAATGTCGGCCTGGCATGGGCATATGTGGCCATCAGGATCGTTCACAGTCTGATCCAGGTCACGACGAACTTCGTCCCGCTCCGCTTCGCGGTGTTTAATCTCGGCTCTCTTGTTCTTGCGATCATCGCCGTGCGAAACGTGCTGGGGCTTTTCGGGATCTAGCGAGGCGAATGGCGACGTAGTGAGCGGCCAATAGGCTTCTGGACGGCGGGGCGACTATTCGCTACTCGCCACTCCTTATCCGCTTGGAACCCCAATGGCCGCTCTGCCTGAATCACGCCTGCGCCAGATGATCGACCGCTTCGAGCAGGTCGAGGCGCGCATGGGCGTGGCAACCGATGCCAAAGAGATCGTTCAGCTCTCCCGCGACCATGCCGAACTGAAGCGTGTAGCTGAGAAATCGCGCGAGGTGCTCACCCTCCGTAACCAGCTGGCCGAGGCCGAGGCGCTGATCGAGGACGCCGGCGCCGACCGCGACTTCGTCAACATGGCGATCGAGGAGCGCGCCGAGATCAGGTCGAGACTGCCTGGCATCGAGCGCGAGATGCAGCTGATGCTGCTGCCGAAGGATCGTGACGATGACGGCTCTGCCATCATCGAGGTGCGCGCCGGAACGGGCGGCGACGAAGCCGCGCTTTTCGCGGGCGACCTGTGGCGCATGTACCAGCGCTACGCGTCGGGCCGCGGCTGGCAGGTTGAGCTTGTCTCGGCGACCGATGGCGAGATGGGCGGCTACAAGGAAGTCGTCGCCCAACTCAACGGCTCGGGTGTGTTCGGCCGCATGAAGTTCGAAAGCGGCGTGCACCGCGTGCAGCGTGTTCCTGCCACCGAAGCACAAGGCCGCATCCACACCTCCGCCGCAACGGTCGCCATCCTGCCCGTACCGGAAGAAGTGAACATCGAAGTCCGCGACCAGGATATCCGTATCGACACCTACCGGTCCTCAGGCGCCGGTGGCCAGCACGTCAACAAGACCGACTCTGCCGTTCGTATCACGCACCTGCCGACCAATATCGTTGTGACGTCCTCGGAAAAATCGCAGCATGAGAACCGTCGCAAGGCGATGGAGCAGCTGAAAATCCGTCTCTATGAACGCGAGCGCGAGATGAAGGACACCGCCCGGTCGGAAGCGCGCAAGCTGCAGGTGGGATCAGGTGACCGCTCCGAACGCATCCGTACCTACAACTTTCCGCAAGGCCGGGTCACCGACCACCGCATCAATTTCACCGCCTACAACCTCGACCAGTTTGTCCAGGGCGATATCGAGGAACTTCTGGATGCGCTGCACGCCGAGGATCAGGCGGAGCGGCTGGCGCAGCTGGAGAACAGCTGAGCGGTAAGCCGCCTCAGCCCCACGGCCCGGGCTTGCGATCATCGCCCTGCGGCCTGTCCCACGGCCCCTTGGGCCGGTTACGGCGCGGCGAGACCAGCTCCGGCTGTGGCGCAGCTGCGCGACTGCCGAATTTCGCGGCGAGGGCATCGACACGATTCTGCGTGCTCGGATGCGTCGAAAAAAGGTTGTCAGCGCCGCGGCCCACCAGAGGATTGATAATGAACATGTGCGCCGTCGCGGGATTGCGCTCGGCCTGCAGGTTCACGCGTCCGCCGCGCGCATAGGCGTCTATCTTCTGAAGCGCAGAAGCCAGCGCGGCCGGATCACCGGAAATCTCCGCGCCGCCGGCGTCCGCCTCGTACTCGCGGCCTCGGCTGATCGCCATCTGCACGAGTGCTGCGGCGATGGGGGCAAGGACCATAATGGCGATGACGCCCAGAAAGCCTCCGGGGCGCTCGCGGTCATTGCCGCCGAAGAAGAACGCAAAGTTGGCAAGCGCCGAGATCGCCCCGGCAATCGTCGCCGTGACGGTCATGGTCAGCGTGTCTCTATTCTTCACATGGGCCAGCTCATGCCCCATCACCGCCCGGATCTCGCGGCGGTCGAGCATTGAAAGCAGCCCGGTGGTGGCGGCGACGGCGGCATGCGCCGGGTCCCGGCCGGTCGCGAACGCGTTCGGCTGATCGCTCTCGATGATGGTGATCTTCGGCATCGGCATGCCGGCGCGCTGGGCCATCTCGCGCACGTCGCCTTCATAGGCGCGCACGCGGGCGTCTGGATGGTTGGGCTGCACTTCCTGCGCCCGGTACATGGAGAGAACAATCTTGTCGGCGTTCCAGTAACTTATGAGGTTGCCGACCAGCGCGAACGCCAGCGCCATGGCCATGCCCGCGGGGCCGCCGATCAGGTAACCGACGCCGACGAAGAGGGCCGTCATGGCGGCAAGGAGCATGAAGGTCTTGATGTGGTTCATGGACGTTATCTGGGCCTTCCCGGCGCTGGCTCAAGATGCCTGGCAACCCGCCAGACCACAGAACTGGTAACGGATTCGCCAGCAGGTCGGGTGCGCCCTATCTCCTGCCGCGTGGGGCAAGGCCGGGGAGGTTCACCAAATCTTACTCAGAAATTGGGGCAGGCCTAGGTTTTTGGTCCGGTAGCGTCTCCGAACGGCGCTTCGCGCTGAAACGCGCGACAAACACGGCCGATAGCCGGCTCGAAGCCATCGTCCAGTCCTGCAATATGTTCGGCGCCATCGATGGCTGTCGCCGCTAACTGGCCGCGACCCGGATGATGGTTGACCAGTTCGAACGTCTGCTGGGCGCGAGCGCCGCCGCCAGTCTGTGGCCCGGCTGGCCGCGGAGGCAGATGGCGGGCCTGGCGGTGCAGGACATGACGAACGTTGGGATCCCGCATCCTGCGGCCAGGATGAGTCTGCATTCCATGCTCACCGATGCAGAACTTCCCGGCGTGCTCCAGGTTCTGGTAGTTTAGTGCCTGGGGGATCTTGCCGGGAAAGTCTGAGCCTTGGAGTTTTCGAAAGACTTGGGCGCGCGACACCTCTTCGCCCACCCATCGAAATCCGGTCCGCCCACGCTTTGACTCAATGCTGATCGCGCGCGACGTGCCATTCGATCTCGGCGACGACACATCCGCCTCCGTGGCGGAGTTGCTGCGCAGTCTCGGCATGCCGTCCGTCTTCGCCACCGGATAAGGCAACACGGTCATGGTCCTAGAGTCCTTGCGCGGCGCACGCATGGTACGAAAGCCCTATGCGGACACAACGCCGGCGCAGTCGATAACGGCGTTTCTCCGCGACAAGGACTAGACCAATCAGAATTAGACCTGGGCCCTATTGGACGTTGACCGTGATCTTCTCGGACATGATCGGCGTGGGCTTGTGCAGTTCGTGATTGAGGTCGCCAAAGGCGAGTTGCAGCGTGTGCGGCCCTGGGCTGAGCTGCAGCACCACTTCCGTCTGGCCACCGCCGAAATGCATGTGCTGCTCGTCGTTCGGGATGGCGAACTGCTTCTCCTCGTCGCTCAGCTCGGCGTCGATGAGAAGATGGTGGTGACCCGTGTTCGGCTTGTCGGTCAGCGCAGGGGCAACGCCGATGCCGCTGGCGCCAAACACCACGCGGAAGGACTGCGGCACGGTCATGCCGTCGCGCAGGTTGACGAAATAAACCATCGGGCCTGCGGCGCCATGAATCTTCACCGCCTCGGCGTCACGCGCGGCGAGGGCTTGGGCAACTACCACATCTGTGGCGGCCTGCACCGCGGCCGGATCTGGCGCGGTGGTGCCTGGCGTGTTCGGGCCGGAGCACGCGGCGAGCGACATGGCAAGGGCAGTGGCGGCGAAGATGCTGGCAAAGCGCATGGCGAGTCCCCTATTTCACACGCTGCATAGCATGGGCGGACGCTCAGGCGAGAGCCCACCCGGCTGAATTCCGCTCAAGGCAGATAGAAGATCCGTGAGCTGCTGACGGGGCCATCATCTGCCCCAACTTCGCGCTGCCGGGCGCGCATGGTAAACCGCCACAATGGGGCGCTTGCTGCTTGCCATCGCCAGCCTCTGTTTGTGCCGCGCGAAAACGCCAACGACCAGATTGTGCAGACCCGCGATCATATCGGTGAGCTGAAAGGCAAGCGGTCGTGCATCAAGGACCGGCGAACGCGCGAGGTTGAGCTACTGTACGCTATGACGCGGCGCAGGTGAACCCACAATCAGTTCAGGATGGCCGCCATGAGGAGGCCGTCGCCGCGCGTTAGCATGCCGAACCGGTTCCATGCGCCAAGCGTCACCAGCGTGCCCTTTTCAAGATAGGGCGCGATCGACGCCCCCTGAATCAGAAGCGCGATATTGAGATCAGGCGGGTCGCTGAGCAGCTTGCGCAGATTGATGCCCACGCCCGTCGTGGCATCTTCAGGTCCTGGCGGCGTGCGCCAGAAGGGTATGAGCGCGCGGCCCTCCAGCATTTCCTCCAACTCGGCCAGCACCTCCTGCCAGCCTGCGGCAACCTCCGCCGTGATCTCGATACCGAAGGACGATGTCTGCGAGGGGCTGGGCAGCCATTCATGATCGTTGTCGGTCTCGGCGATCATCTCGGGCCAGAATTTCCGATTGTGCGCGATCATCGACCAGAAATGCTCCAGAGCCTTTCGCGTGCGAGCGGCATCCGGCTTGCCGTCGAGCGCTACGAGCACGGCCGCGATCTGGTCGATCAGGTCGTCCGCCCCGAACAGCGGATCGGGCGCGCCGATTGCGCCTGCCTCAGCCATTTTTTGCCGTCCCTCATAGACTGTGCGGATCGCCGACGTCGGGTCGACTGACAGCACCATTTCGCTCGTGCCGGAGACGAGGTGGACGTACGCGGCGAGCCATTCCGCATCCGCCGTATCGAAGCGTATCGTCCCATCGAAGCCTGCCCAGTCGGCCTGCGCGCCGAGGCTTTCGAGGATCACGCGCAGCGACTCCCACTGCGCGCGTTTGCGATCGCCGTCGATATCGAACCACAGCGCATCAAGCGGCAGAGCCGTCGCGAAATCGCCATCAGTCGCAGCCGCCAATGCGGTGCTAGCGCCGTCGAGATGCACAAGCGCTCCCTTAAGAGCAGTCTCGATGAAGTCGGGGCTGAACTTAGCATTCGGGTTCGCGGGCAGGGGCGACGCCATGCCCGGGATGAACGCCACGCTGCCGTCATAGCTGGCATAGCGCGTCTGCAGGATTGTCTCGATGGCACGGAGAAAGCGGATGCCGCCAAGCTGGAAGCTGGCCTCCGCGGTGCGCGTGCGGCCGGCGAGGGCGGCGTCAGCGGCGGCAAGACCGTCGCTCGCCAGAATCACATCCACCGCCCGCTGGTCCTGCGAAACCGGCGTTGTTGTGGGACCCTGGCAGGCCGAAACCGCCAGCGCGAAACACGCCGCCCGAATCATTTTCATTCGTCACCTGTTCCACGGCCCCATCCATGGGGCGCAGCTGATCCTACAGCCCCCATCGCTAGACGCGTGCAAGAAACTCAGCCAAGTTTCGTATTCACGCTTTGTTCTATAGAACATTTGTAGTACAAGGATCGGCATTCGAGCTGGGAATCGGACGGATTTGCCGCCCCACCACCAGCGTGGCACATGAGGAGTCGAACATGGCGGGCGCCGCTCTGAAGCTGGTGGAAGACAAGGGTATGGACAAGCAGAAGGCCCTTGAAACGGCGCTCGGTCAGATCGAGCGCAATTTCGGCAAGGGCTCGATCATGCGCCTTGGCGAACAGCGGGCCATGGATATCGAGGCGCTGTCGACCGGGTCGCTGAGCCTGGATATCGCGCTCGGCATTGGCGGCCTGCCGCGCGGCCGCATAATCGAAATCTACGGGCCGGAAAGCTCGGGCAAGACGACCTTGGCTCTCCATGTCATTGCGGAAGCCCAGAAAAGCGGCGGCGTCGGCGCCTTCGTGGATGCCGAGCATGCGCTCGACCCCGTCTATGCCGGCAAGCTGGGCGTCGATCTCGACGACCTGCTGGTCTCGCAGCCGGATACTGGCGAACAGGCGCTCGAAATCGCCGATACGCTGGTCCGGTCCGGGGCGGTCGACGTTCTCGTGATTGACTCGGTGGCGGCCCTAACTCCGCGCGCCGAACTTGAAGGCGAGATGGGCGACAGCCTGCCTGGCCTTCAGGCCCGCCTGATGAGCCAGGCGCTGCGCAAGCTTACCGCGTCTGTCTCCAAGTCCAAGACGATGGTGATCTTCATCAACCAGATCCGCATGAAGATCGGCGTCATGTACGGCTCGCCCGAAACCACCACGGGCGGCAACGCGCTTAAATTCTACGCCTCCGTGCGCCTCGATATCCGCCGCGTCGGCTCAATCAAGGACCGTGACGAGGTGATCGGCAACGAGACCCGCGTGAAGGTGGTCAAGAACAAGGTCGCCCCGCCGTTCCGCCAGGTTGAGTTCGACATCATCTATGGCGAAGGCATCTCCAAGACGGGCGAGCTGATCGATCTCGGCGTGAAGGGCAATATCATCGAGAAATCGGGTTCCTGGTTCTCCTACGGATCGCAGCGCATCGGCCAGGGCCGCGAGAACGCCCGCAAATTCCTCAAGGAAAATCCTGCCACGGCGGCCGAGATCGAGGAAGCCATTCGACGGAACTCTGGCGTTCTGGGCGAGGCCCTGCTGGTCGAAGGCAAGGAAGACGAGGACGAGGAGTAGGCTGCGGCGGCGTTTGCCGCCCCGGTTTGCAGTGATGGTTCAGGGAAGCGTCGGCCTCAGGCCGACGCTTTCTTTTTTCTGTACCGACCGTCGGTGATTATGGGCGCGTGGGGCGGCTTGGCCGCCTTGGCGGATCGGTGAGGCAGCCCTATACCGCCTCAAGGTTCCAGCGTCGGGCTGGGATGGCTGTCGCCGGAACCCAAACCGCCCCGGACGTGGGAAAACGGGCCCGCCTGACGCGTGGCGGTCCGCTGCCTGCGCCCCTGTCTACGACCGCTGATTGCTGGAGCCGCCGATGACGTCCATGACCCTACCCGCAAAGTCCGGAACCCAGTCGGGCGTCAACGCCATTCGCGCCGCCTTCCTCGATTATTTCGCCAAGGCCGGCCACGCCGTGAAGCCATC
Source organism: Hyphomonadaceae bacterium (assembly GCA_049318285.1). Taxonomy (GTDB): domain Bacteria; phylum Pseudomonadota; class Alphaproteobacteria; order Caulobacterales; family Hyphomonadaceae; genus UBA7672. Next base: position 6,420 of record JBMOGP010000008.1, on the reverse strand, counting down.
ATCCTCGCTCGTCCCGCAGGGTGACAACACCTTGCTGTTCACCAATGCCGGCATGGTGCAGTTCAAGAATATCTTCACCGGCGCCGAGAAGCCCTTCGCGCCGCGCGCCGCGACCTCGCAGAAATGCGTGCGCGCCGGAGGCAAGCACAACGACCTCGACAATGTCGGCTACACCGCGCGCCACCTCACCTTCTTCGAGATGCTGGGCAATTTTTCGTTCGGCGACTATTTCAAGGAGTTGGCGATCGAGCATGCGTGGACCCTGGTCACGCGCGACTTCGACCTGCCCAAGGAAAAACTCCTTGTCACTGTGTACCATGACGACGATGAGGCCCATCGCCTCTGGAAGAAGATTGCCGGCCTTCCGGACTCGCGGATCATCCGCATTCCGACGAACGACAATTTCTGGATGATGGGCGACACCGGTCCGTGCGGCCCCTGCTCGGAAATCTTCATCGATCGCGGCGACCACATCTGGGGCGGGCCGCCTGGGTCCCCCGAACAGGACGGCGACCGGTTCCTTGAATTCTGGAACCTTGTCTTCATGCAGTACGAGCAGTTCAACGATGGCCGTTCGCGAATCTCCCTGCCCAAGCCGTCGATCGATACGGGGATGGGCCTGGAGCGTATCTCGGCCATCATGCAGGGCGTCGACTCCGTGTTCGAGACCGACCTCTTCGTCAACCTCATCTCCGCCGGCGAAGAACTCTACAAGGTGAAGGCGCAGGGCGAGCAGACCGCTTCATTCCGCGTAATCGCGGATCACCTGCGTTCGGCCTGCTTCCTGATCGCCGACGGCGTCTCGCCCTCTAACGAGGGCAGGGGCTACGTGCTTCGCCGCATCATGCGCCGCGCCATGCGTCACGCGCACATCCTCGGCACGCGCGAGCCGAACATGTTCAATCTCGTGGGTGCGCTGGCAAACGAGATGGGCGAGGCCTACCCCGATCTCATTCGCGCCCAACCGGCAATCGAAAGCGCCTTCCAGCAGGAAGAGCAGAGCTTCCAGCGCACGCTCGGCCGTGGCCTCGCGCTGCTGGACGATGCAACATCGAAGCTGGGCAAGGATGGCGTGCTCGCGGGCGATGTCGCCTTCAAGCTCTACGACACCTACGGCTTCCCGCTTGATCTGACCCAGGACGTTCTCCGGGCGCGTGGCATGACCGTCGATGAAGCGGGCTTCAATGTCGCCATGGACGAACAGCGCACGCGCAGCCAGGAGCATTCGAAGTTCGCCGCCGGAGAGGGCGCCGGCGAAGTCTGGTTCGCGGTGCGTGACGTATCCGGCGCTACCAACTTCCAGGGCTACGAAGCCGAAGAGACCTCGGGCCGGCTCGTCACTGCGCTGGTCGGCGGCCAGCAGGTCAAGGCGGTCAGCCAGGGCGACAAGGCCGAACTCGTATTTGATCAGACGCCCTTCTATGCTGAGTCCGGCGGACAGTCGGGCGACAAGGGCGAAATCTTCTTCCCCAACGGCGCTCGCTTCCGTGTCGATGACATGCAGAAGCGCGCCAGCGACGTGTTCTCACATGTCGGCGAGCTCGTATCCGGCTCTGTGAAAGTCGGCGACTTGGCCGAGCTGAAGATCGATCGCATGCGCCGCGCCAAGATCCGCGCCAACCACTCTGCGACCCACCTTCTGCATGCCGCCCTGCGCAACCGCTTGGGTAAGCATGTGACGCAGAAGGGCTCGCTGGTCGAAGCCGACTATTTCCGCTTCGATTTCTCCCACACCGCGCCGATGACGCGTGAGGACATCGAGATCGTCGAGGCCGAGGTGAACGCTGTCATCCGTCAGAATGCGCCTGCTGAAATCCGTGTCATGGCGCCGGACAAGGCGATCGAGGCAGGGGCGATGGCGCTCTTCGGTGAGAAGTACGGCGACGAAGTGCGCGTTCTTCGGCTCGGTAACTCCGTGTCTGAAGGCAGCGCCCCTTACTCCGTCGAACTTTGCGGCGGTACGCATGTCGCGCGAACGGGCGACATCGCTGTGTTCGTTGTCACCTCCGAAGGCGGCGTAGCGCAGGGCGTGCGCCGCATCGAAGGCGTGACAGGCGCCGCTGCGCTCGACTTCCTCAAGGCGCGCGTCAACATCGCGCGCGAGATCGCCGACCAGTTCAAGGCGCCGATTGCCGACGCCCCCGCGCGTGTCGCCGCGCTGAGCGAGCAGCGTAAAAAACTCGAAGCCGAACTGGCGGATGCGCGCAAGAAACTCGCCATGGGCGGCGGCGGCGCAGCCTCCGGGCCGGAAGACGTCAACGGCGTCAAGTTCATCGGCAAGGTCGTCGATGTCCCGGCAAAGGATCTCAAAGGCCTCGCCGACGACGCCAAGAAGTCGCTAGGCTCCGGCGTCGCCGTGTTCGTTGCGGTGGCGGAGGGCAGGGCCACCGTCGTCGTCGGCGTCACCGATGATCTGACCAAGCGCTTCCCCGCCGGCGACCTCGTCACCAAGGCTGTGCAGGCTGTCGGCGGCGCCAAGGGCGGCGGCCGCCCCGACATGGCGCAAGGTGGAGGGCCAGACGGCGCAAAAGCGAACGATGCGATCGCTGCAGTGAAAGCGGCGATGGCGGGTTAGGCCAGTTTCGTCTGCTCGGCTTATGAGGATTCGCGGGCACATTTGACGTCGCTCGCGGCGCCTCGCATCATGAGCACGGCCATTCGGGACGCCGCGCATGAAACTCTATCGACTCGCCTTCATCAGTGTGCTTCTCGCGGCGTCAGCCTGCGCGTCGTCCTCGCCACCGCCTTTAACGATTCCAGCCACGCAGACGGCGGTTTGTGCGCCCGGCGTGTCGCTCGGCAAGGTCACGGTTGCGCCGCTCACGCGTTGGCGCGCCGATCAGAAGGAGCCCGAAGTACGCGAGGCCATCGCCATGAAGGCGATCAACACGGCATTCGCAGGCACACCGTGCGCAGCAGGCGCGACCGTTCTTCCCATCTCGACGGATGATACATCCGTGGCGCGCTTGGCCCAGGCCAGGATGGAAGGCGCCAACACGGCGATCCTTGTTCGGATCGACGAACTCGGGCCGATCGCTGTCGTGTCCTTCCCGGCGCTGTGGAGCACGTGGAGCGACGTGCAGTTCACGCTCGATGTCGTCGATGTAGCGACGGGAAACGTCGTTCGCTCCATCCCGCATCGGCGCCAGAAGGGCGGGGCATTCGAGATGCGCGGCCTGGAGCCGCTGCAGGCAGAGATGGAAATTGCGCTCAAGGACGTGCTCCTGGGCGATACTCCACAGCCCTGATCCTTAAGCCGCCCGCACTTCGCGCAGGAACCGCTCCACCTGCGTGCGCAGCGTCTCGGCGATAGCCATGGCGACATAGCCAACGCCCCCGGACAGAGCCAGTGTGGCAAGCGAAACCGCGATCGAGCCGGTGCGAATCGTAAGTGCGGGCATCTGGTGGCTCCGGTGTGCTTGATCGAAGCGCATCATGGGGCGCGGGCATTCAGGGCGGGCCAAGTAGCCTTCAGTCATTGCGGCGTCTTGCCAGCGCCAATCGTCCGGACGCCAGATGCAAAAACGGGCGGAATGCCTGCGCATCCGCCCGTCGCATTGTGGTCTGGATGGACGTGTCAGGTTTCAGACATCGCTTCCTGGAAGTTAGATGCAATCTTCTCGATGAAGCCCTCTGTCGTCAGCCATGGCTGTTCCGGCCCGATCAGCAGCGACAGATCCTTGGTCATGAAGCCAGCTTCCACCGTTGCAATCACGGTTTTTTCGAGTGTTTCGGAAAACTTGGCCAGCTCTGCATTGCCATCCAGCTTGGCGCGGTGCGCGAGGCCGCGCGTCCACGCGAAGATCGACGCGACCGAGTTCGTCGATGTCGACTTGCCCTGCTGGTGCGCGCGGTAGTGACGCGTCACCGTGCCGTGCGCAGCTTCTGCCTCCACCGTCTTGCCGTCCGGCGTCATCAGCACAGACGTCATGAGGCCGAGCGAACCATAGCCCTGCGCAACCGTGTCGGACTGGACGTCGCCGTCATAGTTCTTGCACGCCCAGACATAGCCACCCGACCATTTCAGGCAGGCCGCCACCATGTCGTCGATCAGGCGATGCTCGTAGACGCCGCCGAACGCCCTAAACTTGTCAGCAAACTCCGCGTCGAACACTTCCTGGAAGATGTCCTTGAAGCGGCCGTCATACGCCTTGAGAATCGTGTTCTTGGTCGACAGGTAAACCGGCCATTTGCGCTGTAGGCCGAAGTTGAACGAAGCGCGCGCAAAATCACGGATCGACTTGTCGAGGTTGAACATGCCCATGGCGATGCCCTCGCCCGGGAAGTCAAACACCTCGTGCGTGATCGGCGCGCCGCCGTCGGACGGGGTGAACGTCATTGTCAGCTTGCCTTTGCCCGGCACGCGGAAGTCAGTCGCGCGGTACTGGTCGCCGAATGCGTGACGGCCGATCACGACCGGCTGCGTCCAGCCCGGTACGAGGCGGGGCACGTTCTTCATCACGATCGGCTCGCGGAACACGACGCCGTCGAGAATGTTGCGGATCGTGCCGTTGGGCGACTTCCACATCTTCTTGAGCTTGAATTCCTCGACCCGTGCCTCGTCCGGCGTAATGGTCGCGCACTTCACGGCGACACCATACTTTTTGGTGGCCTCGGCGCTGTCGATCGTCACCTGATCGTTGGTTGCATCGCGGTTCTCGATCGACAGATCGTAATACTTCAGGTCGATGTCGAGATAGGGCAGGATCAGGCGTTCCTTGATCAGCGCCCAGATGATCCGGGTCATCTCGTCGCCGTCCATTTCGACGACTGGATTCGCAACCTTGATGACGGCCATGAAGAAGCTCCTGAAACGCGATTCCGCGGGCTATACCAGACAAGCGCCGATGTACAATGGGTCGGTGAGGCAGTTCCGGAATCCTGCCCCTCCCACGATGGAATAAGCAGCATTCCGCTCGCAATGGTTCCACACTAGAAGTCCAGCATGGTTTCGCCCGCCTTCATCCTCGTCGCTCCTCAGATGGGCGAAAACATCGGTGCTGCTGCGCGCGTGATGGCAAATTTCGGTCTCACCGACCTGCGCCTCGTCGCCCCGCGCGACGGCTGGCCCAACCCGGCGGCGGAAACGATGAGTGCCGGCGCACTGTCGGACGTCGTGAGGGCCACGGTGTTCGATACGGTCGAGCAGGCGATCGCGGGCTGCGCACTGGTGCTTGCAACGACAGCCCGGCCGCGCGGGATGGAGAAGCCCGTCCTGTGCACCGCCGAGGCTGTTGAAAGGCTGCAGAGCACGCCATCACGCGCAGGCATCCTGTTTGGGGCTGAAAGAGCAGGGTTGCCGAACGAGGCGGTCGCGCTTGCCGACGCCATACTGTCTTTTCCCGTTTCATTGCGCTTCGCCTCGCTGAACCTCGCGCAAGCTGTCGCGCTCGTCGCCCATGCGATCGCCGAAGCAGACGCCAGTGGCCCCCCGCCCACGTTCGAGGGTGTAAGTGCGCCTGCGCCGCGTGAAGAGCTGGTCGCTATGATGGAACATTTCGAGGCGGAGCTTGACCGCGCTGGCTTCTTCTACCCGGACGCAAAGCGCGTACCCATGACCCAGAACCTGCGCAATGCTTTCACGCGTGCAGGGTGGACATCGCAGGAAGTCAGCACGTTCCGGGGCGCCATAAAGGCGCTGGCGCTTGGCCGGGGAAAGGCGCGCGTACAGCGCGATGCCGACGACGCTGACTAGGAGGGTGGAAGGTACGTCGCTTCGTCGACGATCAACTGGTCGGATGAAATCTGCTCGGTGCCTTCAACTTCGTCGGCTGCGAGAATTCCTTCCGCGACCCGATTGATGCTGCCCCGTTTGTCCGCTTCGCAAACTTCGGCGGCGACATCCAGCTTGCTGCCGAAGGCGCTTTCAACTTTCTCGATCTCGGCACCGGCATCGGCGAGCGTCAGCCGGGCGGCGCCTATCTGATGAGCCCGCTGCCGGAAGGCACGGCGCGTATCGAGGAGCGCCGTGCCGAAACCAATCTCTCCTACAGCCGCCAGCTCGACAGCGCGTGGAGTTTGCAGAGCTCGCTCGGGGTCGAATACTCCGAGCTGATACAGAGCGGCGCCAACGGTCAGACGCGGGAATTCGTACGGCCGAAGGGCTTCGTGTCGCTCGCATGGAAACCCGACGAAGATTTCGATTTCAACGTGAAAGGCGAACGCAAGGTCGGTCAGCTCGACTCCGGCGACTTTCTCTCATCGGTCGATATCCAGAACAACAACAGGTCTTCCGGCAATGCGGAGCTTGTGCCGGAGCAGGCCTGGATCCTTTCGTCCGAAATCAACCGCAAGCTTCGCGCATGGGGCGCCGTGAAGCTGGCGGGCGAGTATCACTGGATCGAGGATGTGGTGGATCGCGTGCGGATCGGCGACAACGGCCGGCCCGTCACCGCCATCGCCGACATCCGCGGATAGGGC